>NZ_JADYXE010000212.1:0-500 GCF_015864465.1 Pseudoalteromonas sp. SWN29 | reverse complement strand
CCACTTTTTTACACTGCCATGCATGTAGTCCTAAATGTCATGTACCCCTTTGCTTATATTTGTTTGAGGATATTGTCGTACTATGTACATCCCCGTGTTGTGCCTTTCGCATATGCATCATGCGCGGGTTTCGTCTTTGATCCCCTCACTTTAGCAAACCGACGGAGGGTCCGTGTCGCCTTCTTAAAAACATACGTTGGGTGCCATGCTGCCCAAACATTGTATCCAAGAAGGAAACAATTTCCCGGGCTCCCGTATTCGTAAATTGCATCTGTGTCATATGCATTTCTTCATGCATTCATCCATTCCACCCATGATAGATGTCGGAGTTTTGATTCGCACTAGATTTTATTTCACTTTAGTAAAACATGGGATCAAGTCAAAAGCCTTCGCTTAAAAAGAGGTTCTATCAAGTCAAGGTCAAGAGCCTAGGGATCACCAGTCTAAAAGAGTTAGGGCAGTTGATAGGTCAGCTCCAGCGGCAAGCTTTTCGCTCTTTC
>NZ_JADYXE010000211.1:0-500 GCF_015864465.1 Pseudoalteromonas sp. SWN29 | reverse complement strand
AGTGAAAGTAGTCGAGACTTATTGTTTAAAACTCAACATTGAACATCATTTAGATTCACTGGAATCTCTTTATGTACTTAGTTTATCTAGAAGTTTAGTTTCATTATCTAAACTTGATGTTACTAAATACTCTTTTAATTTTGGTAATGGATGTTTCAATTTATTTAAGCATAATCATCTCATTGGTACTGGTATTCTTGTGATGGTTTATATAAATTGGAAATAAACAGTTTGTATGCTGAAACTGTTTTAACTCTGCATCATAATGTTGGCACTAAACATAGTTTAGTGAATGAACGATCTGCTTTCTTGTGGCATAAACGTTTAGGTCACATTTCTAGAGAAAGGATGGAAAGATTAATAAAGAATGAAAATTTTTCCTTATCTACATTTTACGGATCTAAATATTTGTGTGGGTTGTATCAAGGGAAAACAAGCAAAACATACAAAGATAGGAGCTACAAGAAGCACTCAGCTTCTTGAAATTGTGCATACTGATA
>NZ_JADYXE010000210.1:0-501 GCF_015864465.1 Pseudoalteromonas sp. SWN29 | reverse complement strand
AGAATGGTGGGTTATGATGGATTTGAACCATCGACCAATTGATTAAAAGTCAACTGCTCTACCAACTGAGCTAATAACCCGCTCTATGCACTTATTCAAATATGAATGAAGCTTACGTAAATCCGCCGATTGATGTCATTCGCTACTCACAAGAATAAAGAATGGTGGGTCATGATGGATTTGAACCATCGACCAATTGATTAAAAGTCAACTGCTCTACCAACTGAGCTAATGACCCGCTCTGATATAACTTTTCATAGAATGGTGGGTTATGATGGATTTGAACCATCGACCAATTGATTAAAAGTCAACTGCTCTACCAACTGAGCTAATAACCCGCTCTATGCACTTATTCAAATATGAATGAAGCTTGCGTAAATCCGCCGATTGATACCAAACACTATTCACAAGAACAAAGAATGGTGGGTCATGATGGATTTGAACCATCGACCAATTGATTAAAAGTCAACTGCTCTACCAACTGAGCTAATGACCCGCTCT
>NZ_JADYXE010000209.1:0-501 GCF_015864465.1 Pseudoalteromonas sp. SWN29 | reverse complement strand
GGTGGTAAGCAGCCTGCAATGTTACCCATGAATCTAGAAGGCGCCAGTTATGCTGAAATGCAGCAGCTAGAAAGACTGATCGATAAAGAGGTCGGTCAGTTAGATGGTATTTTACATAATGCAGGTGTGCTCGGACAGCTGACACCCCTTGAGATGTATGACATCGATACCTTTGCTCAAGTCATGAAAGTCAATTTCACCGCGACTTTTATGCTCACCCAAGCGCTACTACCACTACTTAAAGATGCGGATAATGGCTCTATTGTCTTTACCTCTAGCACAGTTGGTACACATCCTCGTGCATTCTGGGGCGCTTACGCACTTTCAAAGCAGGCGGTAGAGGGTATGAGTGATATCTTTACTCAGGAGACGCAAAACACCACGAATCTGCGTTTTAACTGTATCAATCCTGGCGGTACACGTACCAACATGCGAGCCCATGCTTATCCAGGAGAAAGTCCAATGAGTCTAAAAACACCGGAAGACATCATGGCAGGCTAT
>NZ_JADYXE010000208.1:0-501 GCF_015864465.1 Pseudoalteromonas sp. SWN29 | reverse complement strand
AGTTGGCGACCAAAGTGGGCGCCCGGAAGAGCGATCTCCGCCGTAACGGCCCGCGGCTGGGACTGCGCCTGCTAGCGTCAGCCTTTAGTGCCTGGGATTACCTCTCCTGCAGCTCCTCCACCCGACCAACAGGAGAACTATCGTGATGCCTCGCCCTAAAATCTTGCCCAGCATTACCACTGTCGCCCTTGCGCTTGCCTTGACTTTCGTCGGCGCACTGCCAGCGAACGCCGCCGCAACGTACCTCGTCAACAGTTGGGGCGGCATGCCAGACGCGTTCGCTTACGCGTCCGATGGCGGCACCGTGAAACTCATTGCCGATATCGTTGCTCCGGCAGGCAGGTCAATAACGGTCAAACCGGGCGAATCGATCACGCTTGACCTCAACGGGCATGACCTCACCGTCAACGATTCCCTCCCTGACTCTCTGGCGGCGATTGAGGTTCCCAGCACCTCCACGCTCACCATCGTTGCCCCCGGCGGCGGAACGCTCACAGTAAT
>NZ_JADYXE010000207.1:0-503 GCF_015864465.1 Pseudoalteromonas sp. SWN29 | reverse complement strand
TTATATCAAAATCTCTCGAATTATCTCTTTTTTGGACACCAGTTGGACACCAAAAACAGATATAACAACTTAAAAATAATTCAAAAACAAATACTTAGAAAACAATCATTCTCAAGGATTGCTTGAGGATAATTCTAGTGTTCATGAGTAATTGTACTGAAAACACTTAATCCACAGACGACAGTTTGGGTTCTAGTATAGGAAGTACACTTCTACTTTCGCGACAAGTTCGTTATAAATGGTTCCATTATACCAGTCTGTTTTAAGTGGTCTGTTAATAGGTTTTAAGGGCAAAATAACTGGTTACCTTGGGGTATAGCTAAATAATGAGTCAACTTAACATCCAAATTAATTAAATAAACAACATTTAAAAGTTGATAAATAATATCGGTGTATATATAATATGTATATACAGTGTCTTATTTGAAAATTTGGAGATTGAAATGAGTGATGATTCGCAATATGTTGATAACATAGATAGAACAACGGTTTTTGGATCAATA
>NZ_JADYXE010000026.1:0-62568 GCF_015864465.1 Pseudoalteromonas sp. SWN29 | reverse complement strand
GATGCGGGAGTGGCGGAATTGGTAGACGCGCTGGATTTAGGTTCCAGTAACTTCGGTTGTGAGAGTTCAAGTCTCTCTTTCCGCACCATTTCTTGATAAGAACTAAAATTATAAAGAATTCTTTGTTGGGATATCGCCAAGCGGTAAGGCACCAGGTTTTGATCCTGGCATTCCCAGGTTCAAATCCTGGTATCCCAGCCAACTTCTTCTACCAAGGAAAGTTGGATAAAAGAATTACTCTAGCTTAGAGTTTAAATTAGCAAATTAGTGATGCGGGAGTGGCGGAATTGGTAGACGCGCTGGATTTAGGTTCCAGTAACTTAGGTTGTGAGAGTTCAAGTCTCTCCTTCCGCACCATGTTCTTTTAAGAACTAAAACTATAAAGAATTTATAGTTGGGATATCGCCAAGCGGTAAGGCACCAGGTTTTGATCCTGGCATTCCCAGGTTCAAATCCTGGTATCCCAGCCAATTTGACTCCCTTTTCTAAAACTCCTCAATACTTACTAAATTCAACCTACTTTTTCTGCATTTAAATAAACACTTATAAATTCATCTATTGTTATCGGTTTACTATATAAATACCCTTGCAAATAATCACAGTTCATACCTAATAGCGCTTGCTCTACCTCTTTTGTTTCTATTCCTTCAGCTACTACATCACAATTTAATCGACTCGCTAAAAATAATGTAGACTCAACAATGGCATAATCTGGTGGGTTAATGAGCATATCTTTGATAAACGACTGATCTATTTTTATTTGATTAATTGGCAGCTCTCTTAATAACGACAATGATGAAAAGCCAGTACCAAAGTCATCAACACTAAATTTAAACCCGCGCATACTCAACTGCTGCATCATTTTTCTTGCAGCCGGAATATTTGTCATCATTGCACCTTCAGTAATTTCAAATATTAGTGAGTCACTTAAAGTAGGATCGGTTGTAAGTAAGTTAATTATAAAATCGTAAAATTCACTACTCTCAATATCTTTCGTTGATAAATTGACATGTATAGTACCGATGAAGCCAAACAGTTTGAGTTTTCTAATATGGTTAACCGCTTCTTGTACAACCCATTTCGATAACACAAAAATAAGCCCTGTACGCTCAGCTACGGTTATAAACTTTTCAGGGCTAATAAAGCTGCCATCATCTTGCGGCCATCGGATAAGCGCTTCTAGGCCATGTAATTGTAAATCTTTAGAGTCCATTATGGGTTGTAAATAAAGTTCAAACTCACATTTATGTAATGCCACTTTAATTTTGGCTGATAAATCAAAAAAGTCGTCTGCTCGTTTACCTATTGCAGATGAGTAATTTACTAAAGGTTGAAATGTTTTTTTAGCTTCATGCAGTGCCAAGTCGGCTTTTTTTAATAACTGATCGGGTAATCGGCTATCATGAGGAAAACGACTTACGCCTATACTTAATTGTATTTTAACTATTTGCTCATTCGTACAAAATGGAGCTTTAACAGCTGAATTTATAATATTTACACAGTAATCCATACTTTCATCCGCATCGGTATGCAGTAAAAATGCAAACTCATCACCTCCTATTCGATATAATTTAGCAATTCCGCACAAGTCTTTGCTTAGTTTATTAGCGAACACTGCTAATAGTTGATCGCCACATTGATGACCAAACGCATCATTAATTTGTTTAAAGTTACTTAAATCAATATAGAACAACGCGAATGAAGAGGAGTATTCGACTTGTTTATTCAAAGATTTAAAGAATTTATCGCGGTTAGGTAAGGTTGTTAAATTATCGTGCTCTGTTTGATATTTTTGATACTGGGTTGCTTGCTCTATTTTAACAATACTTTTTAAACTCAGTTTAATCACTAAATAAACAAACCCTGCTCCACCAAATAACAACATAGCGACCATATTCATCACTACAGGTGCAATAGCGTAGTTAGAAAAGTAATAAAGTACCCACCAATAGCCAAAAATAAAGCTAATAATGGCGCATAACAATATAGTCCACGCTAACTGCGCTGTTTTTTTACATACTTTAATCGTTGTTTTTAGGCTAGCTACAAGTAGCAGCACACCTAACATAATCATTACTGTAAAAAAATTATCCACACACAGGCTCTTTAAAGTTATTAAATTGCGATTTAGTGATGTAACACCAGTTAAATTAAAACCGTGTTCAATATAGCCGAGTCACTATTTGCTGACTTAAAAACAGACATAAAAAAAGGCTCATAAATGAGCCTTTCTAATATCTACTTTAAATTTAGCCTAAATCACCGCTAATTGCGTATTTTAAAACCCAGTTTTTTATTGGCCCCGTATTATTAGCCATTTTTAAAAACTGGCTGCGTGCCCATTTAAGTGGCGTAATTTGATTAGAAAACCCAAAGTAACACGCGTCCATCATGCTCATCATTAATAAATTAGCCCTGCGGCGAGCTCGCTCGTATTCTTTAAGTTTTAGTGGGCAACCTATATCTCCTGCTTCGTTTAAAACCTCAGCAAGTGCCACTACGTCCTGAAAACCTAAATTAACGCCCTGCCCTGCAAGGGGATTAATTGTATGTGCAGCGTCGCCCACTAAAACCAAGCGCCCTTGCGAATAATTATTCGCATGTTGGCGAGTAAGCGGAAATACTGCATGGGTCTGTACTTCAAAGTCTCCAGCAAGTTCTGGGAATTTATTCAGAATGTGCGTTTTTAACTGAGTTGGGCTTAGCCCTTTAAATGCTTGCAATGTATTTGCATCGTCGTACCAAATTAAATTAGCGTACGGTGCCTGCATTGGTAAAAATGCTAATGGCCCACTTGGTGTAAACTGTTGCCATGTTTTAATTTGTTGCGGTGCATCGAGTTTAATTAATACCCCCATGCAATGCTGTTGGTACTGCCAACCCGTAATACCAATATTAGCTTTAGCACGCAGCTGCGATTGCCCACCATCGGCGGCAATTACTAAATCAGCCGTATAGGTTTGATCACCATACACAAGCGTAATTAAATCATCCGTTTGCTCTATTTTAGTTACCGGCAATGACTGCTCAATAACCTCAATCTTATAATGCCCAAATTGCTGCCACAAACTTGCTTGAATTAAACTATTTTCAATCAAGTGGCCTAAATGTGTCGTGTTTATGTCGGCGCAATCAAATAATAAATTGTCACCACCGCGCTCAAAAGCCTCTAATTGTTGATAAGGTGCTATGCGGTTTTGCCTTAAAAGAGGCATTGCCCCTAATTCATCAAGTAAATTTTCTGAAAAACGATTAATGGCAGACACTCTAATATCCACCTTATCGCTACTAAGAATGTGCGATGGGTCTATTAGGTGTTTTTCAATTATGCGCACGCCAAAGCCTTGCTGAGCCAGCTTTATCGCCATAGCTGCGCCAACCATGCCCCCGCCAACCACTATCACATTATTTTTGGTCATGTTTTTCATCATTTTATTATTACTTGAGTCTGTTTTGATTGTATCAAAATTAATTTGTTTTATACCAGAGGATATCCCTAACAGCACATTAAACTCGCCCTGTATTGATTTGAGATCACAAACATGAAAACTATACTTGGATCTGGGCGGGTATCCAGCTAAAATACGCCTCCTTTAAGTGAGCATACTTGCTCCTTAATCCTGTTTCTAGCACATTTTTGTGCCACTATCGAATTGAACACGAGGCAATATTTCAATGAGCAAAAAGCTGCATATTAAAACCTGGGGTTGTCAGATGAACGAATACGACTCTCAGAAAATGGCTGAACTTTTAGATGCCACCAACGGCTACCAGCTAACTGATGATGCAACAGATGCCGACGTAATCTTACTTAACACCTGTTCAATTCGTGAAAAAGCGCAAGAAAAAGTATTTCACCAGTTAGGTCGTTGGAAGTTGTTAAAAGACGACAAGCCAGACTTAATAATTGGTGTAGGTGGTTGTGTTGCCTCACAAGAAGGTGACTCTATTCGCCAACGCGCACCATTTGTAGATGTTATTTTTGGCCCGCAAACGCTACACCGTTTACCAGAAATGATTAAACAAGTGCAAGGCAACAAAGGCTCATCGGTTGTTGATATTTCATTCCCAGAGATTGAAAAGTTTGACCGCCTGCCAGAGCCAAAAGCGGATGGCCCATCTGCGTTTGTATCAATTATGGAAGGCTGTTCTAAATACTGTACTTTTTGTGTTGTACCGTACACTCGCGGTGAAGAAGTTAGCCGCCCAGTAGATGACGTACTACTTGAAATTGCACAACTTGCAGAGCAAAACGTACGTGAAGTAAACCTACTTGGCCAAAACGTAAATGCATACCGCGGTGACACGCACGATGGCGAAATTTGTTACTTCTCAGATTTAATTCGTCTTATTGCAGCTATTGATGGTATTGACCGTATCCGTTACACCACATCGCACCCGGTAGAATTTACACCTGATATCAT
Organism: Pseudoalteromonas sp. SWN29; assembly: GCF_015864465.1. Lineage (NCBI taxonomy): Bacteria > Pseudomonadati > Pseudomonadota > Gammaproteobacteria > Alteromonadales > Pseudoalteromonadaceae > Pseudoalteromonas > Pseudoalteromonas sp. SWN29. The sequence continues at coordinate 58,144 of NZ_JADYXE010000026.1, read as the reverse complement.
CGACGTTTACGCCGATGTACCAGAGCTTGTAGATCACTTACATCTACCAGTACAAAGTGGTTCAGACCGTATATTAAACCTAATGAAACGTGGCCATACGGCAATTGAATACAAATCGACTATTCGTAAGTTACGTAAAATTCGTCCTAACTTAAGCATGTCGTCAGATTTCATTATTGGTTTCCCAGGCGAAAGCCAAGAAGACTTTGAAGCAACCATGAAGCTTATTAGCGACATTGGTTTTGATATGAGCTTTAGCTTTATTTACAGTGCACGCCCAGGTACGCCAGCGGCAGATTTGCCAGATGACGTAACAGAGCAAGAGAAAAAAGAACGCTTATACTTACTACAAAATCGTATTACACAAATGGCGCAGCAAATTAGCCGCCAAATGTTCGATACAGAGCAACGTATACTTGTTGAAGGTCCTTCTAAAAAGAACCCAATGGAATTACGTGGCCGTACCGAAAATAACCGTGTAGTAAATTTTGTTGGCCCACACACAGTGATCGGACAGTTTGTTGACGTACGTATTACCGAAGCACTACCTAATTCTTTACGTGGTGACTTAATTCGTACAGAATCAGAAATGAACTTACGACGTGAAATCGCGCCTTCAGCTATTTTAACTAAAGCTGCAGCTGCAGAGCCAAAACCAGACACTGTTAACGAAATTGGCGTAGCTACTTTCGTTCCTTAGTCAAAATTATTAGCGCCAGTTAACACTGGCGCAGTACTATAGGAAGCAATTTTGAGTAATCAGTTAAAAACGTTAGAGATTTATTTAGAACCTGCCGATAACAAACGCCTTTCTTCTTTATGTGGCCCGTTTGACGAAAACATCAAACAAATTGAACGCCATCTGGCTGTTGAAATAATTCACCGTGACAACTTTTTTAAAGTAACCGGCAAATTACACAACTGCGCCGGCGCTTTAGAAATCTTAAAAAACCTTTATGTTGATACTCAGCCAGTTCGTGGTGTGTTAGGCGAAATAGAACCCGACGCCGTTCATTTAGCTATTACCGAATCAAAAGCCTTAGAGCAAGACGCATCAAGCAGCGCTTATGGCAAAGAAATGGTGATTAAAACGCGCCGTGGTGTTATTAAACCACGTAACGATAACCAAGGTGTTTATGTGGCTAATATTTTAAACCACGACATTACCTTTGGTATTGGCCCTGCTGGTACTGGTAAAACCTACCTTGCCGTTGCTGCCGCCGTTGATGCCCTTGAGCGCCAAGAAATACGCCGTATATTACTAACGCGTCCTGCTGTAGAAGCCGGCGAAAAGCTTGGCTTTTTACCTGGCGATTTAAGTCAAAAAATAGACCCATACCTGCGTCCTCTTTACGACGCGCTTTTTGAAATGCTAGGTTTTGAAAAAGTAGAAAAGCTCATCGAAAAAAATATCATTGAAGTCGCTCCGCTTGCTTACATGCGCGGACGTACTTTAAACGATGCCTTTATTATTTTAGATGAAAGCCAAAATACCACCGCCGAGCAAATGAAAATGTTTTTAACTCGCATAGGGTTTAACTCAAAAGCGGTTATTACAGGCGATATTACACAGGTTGATTTACCACGTGGTACACGCTCAGGCCTTCGCCATGCAATGGAAGTACTTGATGGTGTAAACGAAATTAGCTTTAACTACTTTAAAGCCCAAGACGTAGTACGCCACCCTGTTGTAGCACGCATAGTTGAAGCCTACGAGCGTAACGACGAAAGCGAGCGACTAAAGCGCATTGAAAAGCAAAATGCAAAAGACGCACTTGCTGCTCTTCAACAGCCTACTACTAAAGAGTAATACTTTGACAACCGAACTTGATTTACAAATAGCGTGTGAGTTTGACAACCTCCCAAGCGAAGAGCAATTTGCACTGTGGGCCGACAAAGCCCTTAGCCAATATCGTGATGAGTCAGAGCTCAGTATTGTTATTAGTGACGAAGCGCAATCGCAACAGCTTAATAACGACTATCGTGGTAAAAATAAACCGACCAACGTACTGTCGTTCGAATTTGAAGCACCACCAGGAATAGATATTCCCTTGGTTGGTGATTTAATTATTTGCCCAGCCATTGTATTAGCTGAAGCAATTGAGCAAGAGAAGTCATTTCATGACCACTTTGCTCACATGGTTATTCACGGATGCTTGCATTTGCTTGGATTTGACCATATAAAGAGTGACGATGCTTTAGAGATGGAAAGCATAGAAAAGCAATTACTTGCAGAGCTGAACATAGCAGACCCATACCGGGACGATATTTAAATTAACGGAGCAATTAGACGCAATGAGCGACGGTAACTCGCAATCTAGCCAGGGTTCTTCTGGCAAAACGTGGTTGGGCAGAATAGCTCAAATGTTGCAAGGGGAACCCCAGAATAGAGAAGAGCTGGTCGAAGTTATTGCCGATGCGCAAGAACGAGACGTAATCGATCCAGAAACAAAAGAGATGATAGAAGGTGTGCTTGGCGTGTCTGAGCTTAAAGTGCGAGACATAATGGTTCCGCGCTCACAAATGATCACTCTTGAGATCGACAAACCGCTTGAAGAGCTAATTCCAATGATGGTTGACTCAACTCACTCACGCTTTCCGGTGGTGATTGAAGATAAAGATCATGTAGAAGGTTTTTTGCTCGCTAAAGATTTATTGCCACTGATCTTAAATAAAGACGAGCACTTACCATCAATACGCGATTATTTACGCCCAGCAATGGTAGTACCTGAAAGCAAACGTGTTGATACACTGCTAAACGAATTTCGTCAGCAACGCTACCATATGGCTGTTGTTATTGACGAATACGGCGGCGTATCGGGCTTAGTAACGATTGAAGATATTCTTGAAATAATTGTTGGCGAAATCGAAGATGAGCACGACGAAGAAGAAGAACATCAAGATATTCGTCGACTTGCTAAACATGTTCACGTAGTGCAAGCACTCACACCTGTAGATGACTTTAACGAGCATTTTAAAACAGGTTACAGCACAGACGAAGCCGATACTATTGGTGGAACTGTACTGCACGCATTTGGCCACATGCCAAGCCGTGGTGAAACGATTGACATAGAAGGTTACCAATTTAAAGTAACCAACGCCGACAATCGTCGTATTTTGCAACTGCAAGTCACCGTTCCTAAGGATGATGATAACGACAGTGAAGAAACTGCTAACTAGACTTACCCTATTAGCAAAAGATAAAAAAGCATGGCTCGCACTGGTTGCGGGCCTTGTTTTAACTTTTGGCTATGCCCCCTTTGAAATTTGGCCCATTGTATTTATTAGCCTTGGTGCCATAATTTTTTGCATTAACCCTAATAATACCGGTAAAGCACACGCAAAAACCGCTGCTAAATATGGCTTTATATTTGGTCTAGGTTGGTTTGGTGCAGGTATAAGCTGGGTCCATGTTTCTATTGCCACCTTTGGCGGAATGCCGCTTATAGCGTCACTCTCATTAATGGCTTTTTTGTGCGCCTACTTAGCGTTATTTCCCGCACTTGCCTTTTGGGCAACCACACGCTTTGCCACTGGCCCTAAAAGCTTTGGTGCATTACTCATTGCTTGCTTTGCAATTAGTGAATATTTACGCGGAACAGTACTTACAGGTTTTCCGTGGCTAAGTTTTGGCTACACACAAACCGACGGCCCACTAAGACTGCTTGCCCCTTATATTGGCGAGTTTGGCTTAACCCTCGTGTGTATAGCAATTGGTTTTGCACTTTATCGCTTAACCCAAAAAGATTTTAAAACCCCTGTTGTTACGGCCACTGCTGTTGCGCTTATTTTTACAGGCGCAAATACCACAGGCAGTATTAATTACACAGATAAAAACATGTCGGTATTACTCGTTCAAGGGAACATACAACAACACCTGCGTTTTGAGCCAAGTGAGTTTTGGACCACCATGAGTAAATATCAAGACATGACACGCCCACATTGGGATGCCGACTTAATAGTTTGGCCCGAAGCCGCAGTGCCTGAAATAGAAATGCTTGCCGACTCGTACCTAGCTAACTTAGACAGTGCAGCATCATTTAATAAAACCGCCCTTGTAACCGGTATTGTTGACTACCAACGCGATACTAAAAACATATTCAATACACTTATTGTGGTCGGTAATAAAGAACGCGACGACGAGCACGGGCATTACCATTACCTAGATAAAAACCGCTATCAAAAACACCAGCTATTACCCATTGGCGAATTTGTACCGTTTCAAGATTTACTGCGCCCTATTGCCCCGTTATTCGATTTACCTATGTCGTCGTTTACGCGTGGCGACAAAGTGCAAAACAACTTACGCGCCAATGGCTTTAACCTACTACCCGCTATTTGCTACGAAATTGTTTTTGCCGACTTAGTACGCGGTAATTACAAAAGCGACTCCGACCTACTCTTTACTGTAAGTAACGATGCCTGGTTTGGCGACTCCATTGGGCCTTTGCAACATATGCAAATAGCCCGTATGCGCGCGCTCGAACTACAACGCCCTCTAGTGCGTGTTACTAACAATGGTGTAAGCGCCGTATACGACCCTATAAGCCACACACAACAAACCATGCCTCAGTTTGAAGCTACTACATTAAAAGCCAACATTAAGCTTATAAAAGGCGACAGCGTGTACAGCCAATACGGCAATGTGTTTGTATGGGGATTTGTGTTGTTGCTGGGTGTTGTTGGGTTTGGGGCTAGGTTTAAAGTAAAAGACAAATCATTATAAAAAAGCTTCTTTTTTATAATGATTTAATCAAAATGTTCCATCAAACTTTTCCCATAATAATCATGTAGCATCAATGGGAAAGAGGATATTACTGCGACATTATTCTGCTCAAAATGCTTATCTTGTTGTTTGGAAAAAATCAAATCTTGCTTTAAAACAGACTCAGGTAACGTCAATGTGTCATTTACTAAAAAGTTTGCACGAGCCAAATGCTGCTTTATAATTTCAACCCATATTTGAGAGTCATATAGACCCCAATTATGATATTTTTTATCTAATTCACGTTCTTTTTTAACCCAGTTTTTATAGCTGTTTAGTTGACTCCTTGGATATAGTTCCTCTTGATAATCTGTATTTTTTTGATGTCTTATAGCTTCAACCATTGGGTAACTCACACATAATAATCCAAAGTCTTGCGGGTCATTAAATGTTTCAAGCATCTGTGCTAATTTTACATCATCAGCATTACTACAATGACAGTCATAGTCTAAAAATAAGTAAATATCACTTATTTTACTTGGATCATCTATGTCTAATACTTTAATTTCCTCAGGCCTTAAGTTCTCTCTAACTTTTAACTGTTCGACAATAATTCCATAAGTATCGAAATATTCATCTTTAGATATTTCTTTATGTAATTGGTATAAATTAAATCCGTAGGATGCACGAAGAATGACTTTATCATCTTCATTTAAAATATATTTACAAAGATTATTAGCAATATTTTGCTCTGTTACTTTTCCTTCAAAAATAAAGAGTACATAACTACTCATCAAAAGCTCCCGAACGGTACATTTTCTCTAAGTTATGAGCTTTTCTAATTTCTCTATCCGTTAGTTTATATAGTGGCTTCAAACTATTATCCTCCAAAACAAAGTAGCAATCGGGGCGTAAAATGCTATTAGACATTAAAGTACTATTATGCGTTGTTATGATAGTTTGGCACGAAGTGCTAGAAATAAGCTCGACAACTTGTCGTGACAGAGCGAAATGATAGTAAGCATCAAACTCATCTATGTAAGCAAAAGAAATGTCTCCCGATGTTAATTTAAGAAACCAATAATAAAAATTACCTAATGATATTGTGCCTGTTGAAGCTGCTTGAGAAAATTCAATACTTCGATTACCAAAGTCAAACTCAATTATTTCTTCACCTTTAGAGCCTGATTTTTTTAGTTTACATTCTACACCTGATTTATTTAGGAAACGCTCAAAATCATTAAGCTTACCTAGCTCTATTATTGCTTGTGATACACGTTGAGGAGTCACAGGTTGCCCATAAAACTCTTGTGATTTAGTAAGCGTTCTAAAGAAAACCATGCCATCAACAAACGTAATGAATTTTTCAAATATTAAGTTAATTGAATTTGAAGCTAGAAGAGCATTTGATTTTAGGAATTTTACAGGTGAAATGTTTTTACCCGTAAAGTCATTTTTTAAAGTTTCAGAGCCAATAAGGTGAAAGTCTGCAAATGGCGAACTTCTTCGATCAAATGATACAACTTCATTACCGTCGATGATTAGTTTTTCAAAAATAGTGAGGTCACACTTTTCTTTCCCATACTGATATATAACCTGTTTATTCTCTATTTCAAACTCATAAGTAAACTCTGCAAGTTCCTCTTTTGAGCTCGCATTTAGGTAATTCAGCTTCAACCCACTACTGGGGCTATTGTCAGTTAAATGATTAGTAATATCGAGCAGAGCAAGACCTAAATTTGACTTACCTCCGCCATTAACACCGTATATGACCCCATGCTCTACGATATCATTTTTAATAGCATGATTATTAAACTCGTAAGAGCGATTACTTCTAAGATCTATCTCAAATTGTTCTTTAAAATTTCGAAAGTTTTTTACTGTTAGTTTTACGAGCATATTGAACATCCCATCTACTTGCCTAAGTGAACTATAACATACGCAATTATTTGCCGTAAAAAAAATACGGCTCTACTGACAAAAAGTATAATTCTAAATTACTCATAAATACTCTATATGATTCAAGTTACCTTTAATAACCACTGTCGCTGATATTTTATCTTGAATAGCTTGTCTGTTTGGGTCCCAATATATCTGTAAAAACCCTAATAAGCCCGTTGCAAAGCCTGCGCCGTAGCCGCCGTAGCGACCAAAACAATCTAATAATCCTAATGGCTCACCGCTTAAGGCAACCACACGAATATTACATACCTTTTTACCCGGTGTTTGGCCGCGCCAAAGTAACGAGAACAACGTAAAGTAAACTGCAGCCCAGCCAAAACCTAAGCCCAAGTCTTGAATAATGCCTTTGCTCCACTGCAAAATACTATTTGTGCTTGTTTGTGCAGGTTTTTCTTCTATTAACTGTGCAGGCTTTATTTCGTTATTTTCACTGAGTACTAATAGTTGTAAAAGTACGGTAGCAAGTTGTGGGCTTTGTAGGTCGTCCATTTCTGCTAATTTGGGAACTTGCCCTATTAAATTATCAAGCGCGCTTTGTTGGCAAGGTTGCTCACAGCTGTCATCGGCTGTTTGCGCTAAATAAGTATTTACGCGTTGTTTTTCTGTGGCGGTAAGCTGTATTTCATCTTGTATTTTTACGCCCTGAACAGCTAAAGCTTGATCAGCGTTATCGCCTTCTAGGTAATCTATGCCAATTGAAAGCACAGTAAGTGCGCTTACAAATAAAAAACTTGCTGCAAAAATTTTTAGGGTTCTTCGCCAAAACGACGACATTTTAGGTAAGTACTGTTGCGCCGTACCTTTATAAAAAGCCATTGCAGCGACAAATGCTATTAAAGCCGCGCTGAGTTTGGCGGCTAAAAATATAAGTGCAACATCAATTATTATCGCTAATGCACGCCTACTTGGTGTAGCCAAAGGCAAGCCTAGTAAAGCACTGTCAATTTTAAAAGCGTAGGGTGTAATAACTTCTCGGGTTTCAGAATTTGATAATTCTAATTGTTCTATCTCTTTGGCTTTCATTTATATTCTTGTTATTAAAATAGGTAACCCGGTTAACTTACGCGTTTTTTATTTTTTGCTCAAGGTAAAGTAAATAAACTGATAACAACCCCTAACTATATGTGAACTAAATGCATTTTATTAACTCATAACATAGCTATTACGTTGAGGAATAAGTGTGAATAAAGGGAATGCATGGCCGTGGGCTATATCGTTATGTATACATGCTGTATTGCTGTACTTATTACTTTCGCAAAAAATAAAGGTTGAAGAGCCTCAAACAAAAAAAGATATCGTAATAAACGCTTATGTAATGGTTAACTTGTCAACACTGCCTAAGTTAAGCACCGTTAACACCACCACTAACGCACCGATCGTTGAGCCTACAAAGTTAGAGGTAAAAAAAGCACCTGAACTAGCTTCAGAACCTGTAAGCATTAATAAAGTATCTACAACTCAAACACAGACTATTAAAGCACCCAAACAACGTGACGAAAAACCAGTTGAGGTAGCAGAATCTACTATTACAAATAAACCTCAACCCACTCCCCAAACTATTGATACAAACACGCAGACGTTTAAAAAACTTAACCCGTATGCGCCTATTTATGGCGCGCCTATAAATAACTTAACACGTAAAAAAATGGTCACCTTTGGCGAAGCTGACAACTCAGATAGTACTGATGATGCAATAGCTGCCACGCCCACAATTAAATCACCGGTTAAATCATCGGTTAAATCATCGGTTAAATCACAAAAATCGGAAGTTATTAGCCAAAATACAATAGGCACACGACGATTAGAAAAATTTAACGGTAAATGCTATTTAATTGATACTTCAACCGTATTTGGTAGTAATGGCATGCCTCAAGGTAGCGGTAAACCCTGCCCTGAGGATAAAACTGATAAAGAAATTATGTTTGAAAAAATCATGAAAAAATGGAGCCGTAAAAATAATTAGCTTTAAATAAGTGAACAAATAATATGTTTATCCGTATTGATAAACTTAAAGTACTTAGGAGTAAGCCATGACCACCAAACAACTATCATCACTTTTTGTATTTAATTTATTAGTTGTAAGTGCACAAGCTAATGCAAACCAGCGCTGGTACGTTGTTAACGACTCAGTAATGGGTGGGGTATCAAATAGCCAAGTAAACCAAACTGCTAAAAGTTTAATATTTGAAGGCAATGTTTCGCTTGATAATAACGGCGGTTTTGCATCAATACGTACAGAGCTAAATACACAAAGCCAAAATATTAAAGCTATAGCGCTGCGTGTTAAGGGTGACGGGCAAACTTATCATCTTAGGCTCAGAACAACTAATTCTCTTGATGGCGCAGCGTACACTCATTCATTTAAAACAGTAAAAAATGAATGGGTAGATATAAACTTTGCTCCAAGTGATTTTACTTTAACGTATCGCGGTCGCATGCTTGAGCAACAACCAACTATTGATTTTGATGATATTAAACAACTAGGCTTTATGATTGCAGGCAAGCAAGAAGGTAAGTTTAAACTTGAAGTGGGTGAAATTGAGTTTAAAAGCTAGCCCACCAGCATGTTGGTGGCGCTAAATAGTATAGTCGTCGCCCCGTCTCTTCATTTCACTAATAACCAACTCAACCATTTGTTGCTTTACTGCCGCTTGCTCTGATTTCAACTCTCCAAGTTGCAGCTCTAGCATGTCTATTTGCTCTTGTTGTTGCGTATTTTTATATTTTTTAGAGCCTAGGTGCTCTGCATCTAAAGTTAAATTGGCATCACTTTTATTTATCTCATTGGCGCTGCTATCGATGGTTAAACTTCGCTGTGCTGGGCTTTGTTTAAGTTTGTTAATTTGTTCTTGCAGCGCAATAACTCGCCCAGTGAAGTGCTTGTATACTTTTTCGAGGTTTTTATATTGATTGCTAAACGTAGCGTTATCTTCACTGTATTCTTGCGCTTTGGTATCTAGAAACTTAGATAACACATATTTTGGCTCTTCCTCATTCTCTTCCCCGCTCTTTTCTTCACTCGCTTTTTCAACAGGTAGTTTATCTGATTGCGCTAAAGGTTGAGTATTAGAGCTGTTTACTTGGTATGGAATGGGAGTCGGTGAAATCTTCATTATTTTATCCCTAAAATAGCTCTGTAACTATTATAGGTATCGACCTCGTATTAAAATCCTTGAGTAAATTTTATTGTTAGCTAAAAGCAAAAAGCCCCACTTTATTAAAGTAGGGCTTTAGCAATTAATTACTTTGAATTAAATTACGACTCAATTGCCAGTAACTCTACTTCAAAAATAAGTACTGAGGCAGGAGGAATACTCCCTACCCGTTTTTCGCCGTACGCTAATTGATGCGGTACGTATAACGTGTATTTGTCGCCTGGGCTCATCAGTTGTAAGCCTTCAGTCCAGCCTTTAATAACTTGGTGCAAACCAAAGCTAATCGGTGTTTTACGCTCTACTGAGCTGTCAAACACAGTGCCGTCGATTAGTGTGCCGTGGTAATGCACGTTAACCATACTTTTTGGGGTTGGTGTGTTTTCACTATCGCTTTTATGGATTACTTTATACTGTAGGCCAGATGCGGTTTCGACCACGCCCTCTACTTTTGCGTTAGCCGCTAAGTAATCTGCCCCTATTTGTGCATTTATGCCTGCTTGTTGTTTTGCTTTTTTACTATTTTGAAATATTAAAAAACAAAAAATGGCGATAACTACCGCCAAAATTATATTGATCATCATTAACCTTTTTCGTTGTTTTACTTTTCGTTATCTGGCTCTTCGTCTTTTTCGTCGTCATCATCGCCATTAACTATATCGGCAATTTCTTTAAGACGAGCAAGCGCAATGCCATTTACTGAGTTTTCTGGATACTGGTCATCAATAATATCGCCAGCTTCTATATCCATTAACAAGTTAAGCGCTTGGTCTACGGTTTCTACTGCATAAATATTAAATTTACCCGCTTCAACCGCATTAAGTATTTCGTCATCAAGCACTAAGTTAACTTGGTTAGATTTAGGAATGATAACGCCTTGCGAACCTGTTAAACCACGCATTTTACATAGTTTAAAAAAGCCTTCTATTTTTTCGTTTACGCCACCAATGGCTTGTACATCGCCGTGTTGGTTAATAGAGCCTGTAAGCGCAATAGATTGGCTAATAGGTAGGCTTGTAATAGACGAAATAAGCGCACACAACTCTGCTAAAGATGCGCTATCGCCATCTATGTAACCATAGCTTTGCTCAATAGCAATATTAGCGCTAAGCGTTAGGCTAAAGTGCTGCGCATATTTATTACCAAGGTAGCCGGTAAGTAGCATAACGCCTTTTGAGTGAATTGCTTTACCAAGTTCGGCTTCGCGCTCTACATCTATTACGCCATCGGCGCCGGCATAAACGGTTGCGGTAATACGTGCTGGTGTACCAAACGAGGTATCGCCAATGTGTAATACGGTTAAGCCATTTACTTTACCAATGGCTTGGCCGTCGGTTGCAATAAGTGTGTGACCTTCTTTTATGTCACTGAGCATATTTTCGCTAATTTGGCCGGTACGGTATTGCTTACCTTCAATGGCTTCGTCAATATGGTGCGCGTCAATAACGGTTAATTTATCTTGTTTTGCGTAGTAACTCGCTTCTGCAATAAGCTCAAGTACATCAGCAAAACGCGCTGACAATTTATTTTGATGCTCTGCTTGGCGGTAACTAAATTTAAGTAAACGCACCATAGCAGCCTGCGTTGCAGTGCACTTTAATGTTTGCTCACAATACTCGGTTACTTTAGTAATAAACTGGTATTGCAATTTGTCGCTACTTGGCAAGTAGTAATCAAAGTCGGCTAATACTCTAAATAGCTCTGCAAATTCTTCGTCGTATTCACCTATGGTGTAGTACAACTCACGCGAACCTAATAAAATAATTTTAACATCAAGCGGTATAAGCTGCGGGCGAAGTGTAAAGCTCGTCCCTACTGTGCTGTCTTGGTACGGTAAATCGTTTTTAATTTGGTGTGTTTTTAACGCGAGCTTTAAACCATCCCACACTTGTGGGTTTGCCATGATTTTTTCAGCGTCCATAATTAAATAGCCGCCATTAGCACGGTGCAATGCACCTGCCTGAATTGAGCGATAACAAGTAATTAAAGAGCCTTGCGATGTTGAGTACTCAATTTTGCCAAATATATTGCCAAACGTTGGGTTAGGCTCGTACACAACCGGTGCTGCGTCGTCTTCTTTAAACTCAACTAAAATGTTAGGTGCAAAAAAGTCGGTAAGCATGCCTTTGCGGTCAAAGTCTTCTTTGCTTTCTTCACTTTCATCTTCGTCATCTAGCCATTCAAGTACCGCGTCTATAATTTCGACGCGAATATCTTTTAAATAACGCAGTACGCCAATATGAGTTGCGTATTTATGTTCTAAGTCTTTTAAAAGTGGTTTAGTGGCTTGCTCTGCTGTCGACTTTTTAAGGTTGCGTTGTTTTTCTTTTGATTCGCGTTTCCAACGTGGCAGCTCTATTAACGCTTCTATTAATGCATCTTCTAGCTTTTCAATTTTTTCAAAAAACTCTTCACGTAACGTTTCTTCAAGTTCGCCAAATTCGCTGTCGCTTAATTGTTTACCATCTACAAGTGGTGCAAACCCGACTGAATTTTTTTCTTCTACTAATGCAACGCTTTGCTCAAATGCTGCAATTTCTACTGCGGTAATAGCACTGTCGTAGGCGTCGTTAAATTCACGGTCGATTGATTTTTTCTTACGCTGATACGCTGGGTTATCAAATGCAGCAGGAAAAGTGTCGAGCACTTCATCTAAAAATGAATCTATGTCGTCACTAAGTTGCTTGCTTTGCCCTGGTTGCATAAACAATGCAATGGGCTCTCTGTGATCATCATAATTATTTACGTATAACCATTCGTTTGGCGTTGAGCGGTCTTTTGCGTGTTGCTTAAGTTTATCTTTAACAAGCGTAAAACGCCCGTGAGCGGCCTCGCCCATTACATAAACGTTGTAACCCGGCAGTTCCATCCCTAATGAAAAATCTAAAGCACTTTGGGCGCGTTGTTGGCCTATAAACGTAAGTTGCTCTGGGTATGGATTGCTCATGCACGTGTTTACGTGATTAGTAGATATACTAGGTGCGAGCTTTGAAACAGATAGTGGCAGCAATTTTTTCGTCATTCTAACTTCTTTTTTTACCAGCATATTCGCTGGCCTTTGGGCGTATTAAGTGGCCCGCAGCCACTTAATACTTATATTTAAGGGTGCAGTGCCTTACGACTAAAATAGATTCCATCACATTCAATACACGGTGTAATTTGTGTAGCGTGATAAACATCGTAACTATGGGTGCAATTCTTACATACTAATGTGCCCATGGCTATCCATTCGCCTGCGTGATACACACCATTGTGCTTAAAATCTTGACTTAAAGATTGCCACTCAAGCTGGGTTTTATCTTCTATATGCGAAAGTTCAAACCAAAGAGACTCTTTAAGCTCTTGCCATGCAAGCGAATTATAGTGTGATTCGTTCTCTACTATATGTTCAATATCATTCTTTAAATAGCTTTTATAGAGCTCATATCTTTCTTGACTTAAATCTTTAAGCGCCTGCTCAGATTCAACAAACCCAGAAACCACATCTTTTAAACCATGCTCTTTCACATCTTTTATCCAATGGGTAAAACTGCTAAGCCATGTTTTGTAATCAGTCATTTTTTACTCCTTCAAAATTGCTGTTAAATCAGTCTGTAACTTATGTCTTTAGCTAACCACACTATAAAAAAGCAGGTTAACCCGCACTGAAAGTTACAATTTAATAAAAGCATGTTTTTGACGCTGTGAATAGTGTTTTATTTGGGGTATCCTAACGGCAATTTTTTATTAGTTTGCAAGAAGTCTGGAACCATAGATGCAAGAGCAATATAACCCGCAAGATATAGAGTCAAAAGTACAAAGCTACTGGGAAGAAAACCAGGTATTTAAAGTCACTGAAGATGAGAGCAAAGAAAAGTATTACTGCCTTTCTATGTTCCCTTATCCGAGTGGTCGACTGCATATGGGTCATGTACGTAACTACACCATTGGTGATGTTGTTTCTCGTTTCCAGCGCCTGCAAGGCAAAAACGTAATGCAACCTATGGGTTGGGATGCGTTTGGTTTACCTGCAGAAAACGCTGCTATTAAAAACAAAACAGCACCCGCTAAGTGGACTTACGAAAATATTGATTACATGCGTACCCAACTTAAGCAATTAGGTTTTGGTTATGACTGGGATCGCGAAATTGCGACGTGTCATCCAGAATACTACAAGTGGGAGCAGTGGTTTTTCACTAAGCTTTACGAAAAAGGCCTAGTGTATAAAAAAATGTCGACGGTTAACTGGGATCCAGTGGATCAAACAGTACTCGCTAACGAGCAAGTTATTGACGGTCGCGGTTGGCGTTCAGGCGCTGTAGTTGAGCAAAAAGAAATTCCACAGTGGTTTATTAAAATTACCGACTACGCACAAGAGCTACTTGACGATTTAGACAAGTTAGAAGATTGGCCAGAGCAAGTTAAAACAATGCAGCGTAACTGGATTGGCCGCTCTGAAGGGTGTGATATTGAATTTAAACGCACCGATAACGACGAAACATTTAGCGTATACACAACACGTCCAGATACCTTTATGGGTGTTACGTATGTTGCTGTTGCCGGTGGTCACCCTATTGCACAAGAAGCCGCTAAAAATAGCGATGCTATTGCAATGTTTGTTGAAGAATGCAAAAACACCAAAGTTGCCGAAGCAGACATGGCAACAATGGAGAAAAAAGGCATAGCAACAGGCTTTTACGCCACTCACCCATTAACGGGCGAGCAAGTACCAATATGGGTCGCTAACTTTGTGTTAATGCATTATGGCTCAGGCGCTGTAATGGCAGTACCTGCACACGACCAACGTGATTTTGAGTTTGCAACGGCGTACGGCCTAGATATAAAACAAGTTATTGCACCTGCTGAGGGTTCAGACCTTGAAGTAAACCTAAAAGAAGAAGCGTTTACTGATAAAGGCGTACTTGTAAATTCGGGTGAATTTAATGGCCTTGATTTTGAAGCAGGTTTTAAAGCCATTGCCGACAAATTAGAAGCACTAGGCGTTGGTGAGCGTAAAGTAAACTTCCGCCTGCGTGACTGGGGTGTGAGCCGTCAGCGCTATTGGGGTTCTCCAATTCCAATGCTTAGCGATGAAGATGGTAAAGAACTTGCCGCAACAGAAGATATGCTACCTGTTCGACTACCAGAAGATGTAGTTATGAACGGTGTAACGTCACCGCTTAAAGCAGACCCAGAGTGGGCTAAAACAACCGTAAATGGCGCACCTGCGTTTCACGAAACTGATACGTTTGACACCTTTATGGAATCGTCTTGGTACTACGCACGCTACTGTAGCCCACGCTACGACGAAGGCATGCTAGATCCTGCGGCTGCTAACTACTGGTTACCAGTAAACCAATACATTGGTGGTATTGAGCATGCAATTTTACATTTATTGTACTCACGCTTTTTCCATAAATTATTACGTGACTTTGGTTTAGTTAATTCAGACGAGCCGTTTGACCGCTTACTTTGTCAAGGAATGGTACTTGCTGAAACATTTTATCGTAAAGATGAAAAAGGCGGCGATATTTGGATTTCGCCAACTGATGTAAACACCGAAACCGACGAAAAAGGCCGCGTTACTAAAGCATGGCACAAAGAAGATGGCGAACCGGTATTCTCATCAGGCATGAGCAAAATGTCTAAGTCTAAAAACAACGGTATAGACCCACAACATGTAATTGCCCAGTATGGTGCAGATACAGTGCGTTTATTCATGATGTTTACAGCACCACCAGAGCAAACGCTTGAATGGTCGGACTCGGGCGTAGAAGGCGCACACCGTTTCTTAAAACGTGTATGGAAATACGCGGTAGACGTTAAAACAGTAGGTTACCAAGCACTTGATAAATCAGCGCTAACAAACCCACAAAAAGTACTACGTCGCGACTTACACAAAGCAATTGCTAAAGTGACTGATGATGTTGAACGTCGTCAAACCTTTAACACCGCTATTGCCGCTATTATGGAGCTTTCTAATAAGTTATTAAAAGCACCATTAAACGACAAGCAAGATGTAGCCATTGCCAATGAAGCACTTGAAGCATTAGTTATTATGCTTGCACCTATTACTCCGCATTTATCGCATGAGCTTTGGAAAGAGCTTGGTAAAGAAGGCGAGATTTTAGATGCTGCGTGGCCAAAAGTTGACGAGTCGGCACTTGTTGAAGATGAAAAATTAATCATCGTACAAGTAAATGGCAAACTTCGCGCTAAGTTAACTGTTGCTGCTGGTGCAACTCAAGAGCAAGTAGAAGCCCTTGCGTTTGCTGAGTCTAACGTCACTAAATTTACTGATGGCGCAACTATTCGTAAAGTTATTTACGTACCAGGCAAACTACTTAACGTGGTAGCTAACTAATATGGCTGCATTTAACGCCATTAAAAATGGACTAGCCTTAGTGCTAGTCTGTTTTTTGTTATCAAGCTGTGGCTTTCATTTAAAAAAAGCCTCTAGCTTGCCTGATAACTTAAAACAGCTAACACTTGTAGGCGATGACGAAAAATCGACTTTATTCACTGAGCTTAAAAAAGAGCTTAAAGCGAGTAACGTAGAGCTAGTATCGTCAGCTAAAGATAAAGCTCAATTGTATTTACGTAAAGAAACTATCGAACGCCAAACTCTTTCGCTATTTCAAAATGGTCAGGTTGCTGAATACGAACTCGCTTATGGCGTATCGTATGTAGTTAAACGACCAGGCGAAAAAGCGATAGAAAAACGTTTTGAGCTTTACCGTAATTACCAAGACGATCCGGATCATGCATTAGCAAAAGCAAAAGAGCTTGAGCTACTCATTAGCGAAATTCGTGAGCAAGCCAGTCGTCGTATTGTTAGAGAGCTGTCGCAACTATAATGCGCTGCTACGCTAATCAACTACCGAGTGAACTAAATAAAGGGCTAAAGCCCTTTTATTTAGTGTTTGGGGAAGAGCCTTTTCAAGAAGCGCAATGCGTACAGCAAATTCGTGACGTTGCTAAGCAACAAGGGTTTGATGAGGTAATTAAGTTTACTTTAATGCAAGGATTCGATTGGCAAGAAATTATATCTCAATACCAAAGCATGTCGCTGTTTAGTGCGCGCACTATTATTGAGCTTGATTTAAACCAACAAAAGCCAGGCGTTATTGGCAGCAACACCTTTAAAAAAGTAGTTGAGCTGGTTAATCCCGATACTATTTTAATTGTTAAAGGCGCTAAAGCCAGCCAAGAAGTACAACGTGGTGCATGGTTTAAAGCCCTTGATAAACTAGGCGTATTTGTTCCTTGTTACCCGCTTACAGGCACGCATGTAAAACGATGGCTTGACGATCAATGCCAACGTTTATCGCTCAATGTACAAAACGACGCCAAAGTAAGCTTAATTAATGCCACTGAAGGTAACTTATTAGCGTGTTTTCAGGAGCTTGAAAAACTCTCACTACTGCACGGCAATGCTTTAATTACTCAGCAATTAGTAATGCAAGGTCTGTTGAACCAAGCCAAGTTTGATATTTTTGATTTAAGCGATGCGCTATTAAATGGTCACGCTAAACAAGCTATAAAAGTATTAAACAAACTTGCGAGCGACAACACAGAAGTGGTGAGTATTTTGTGGGCTATAACCAAAGAGCTTAATACACTAATAAGTGTGCAACTTGGTTTACTAAATGGCGAATCTATCGCTAATTTATTTAAACAAAAGGCTATTTGGAAAAACCAACAAGGCCCAGTTCAAAATGCTATTAACCGGTTAAACATGCACACACTAGAACAAATAAATAGTGATGTAGCGTTGTTTGATGCCAGTTACAAGCAAGGTAAGTTAATAGCACCTTACCAAGCGCTTGCACATATTTGCATTAAATTTTGCCAGCCGCTTAACATTCCTATGCCGTGCCACACGGCTAATTAATAAATAGCTAATGGGTGTTAAATGATCGCAATTTTTGGTGGTACCTTTGACCCAGTTCATTTAGGTCATATAAATATGGCGCAGCAATGCGTTAATGCGTTTAATTTAGATACACTTTATTTTATGCCGTGTGCACTCCCTGCACATAAAGCTGCGCCGGGTATTAGTACGCAGCACCGAATTAATATGCTAAACGCAGCTACTGCACCTTATCCTCATTTTGAACTCGATTTAAGAGAACTTAACCGAACAGGTCCATCGTACTCGTTACTGAGCTTGCAAGAACTTCGTAAGGAGCACCCTACTACACCTATTTTATTTTTAATTGGTATGGACTCTTTTAACAATCTGGATAAATGGTTTGAGTGGCAAGCAATAACCCAACTTTGTCATATTGTGGTCTACCAGCGCCCTGCTCAACATTGCACTGTTAATGGTGAGCTAAAAAGCTATATGCAGCACGCAAATGTAGACGAAGCAGCAACACTTAAACAGTCACTTGCCGGTAAACTTTATTTTTTACCGGGCGAAATGCTCGATGCTGCCTCAAGCACCATTCGCGAACAACTGAAAAAAAGTAATAAAAAGAATGAACTATTGCCCGATGCAGTGAGTCATTACATACAAATGCATCAGCTCTATCAAATTGATGCTTAAAAACTCCTAGCGTGTTAAAATGCGCGCCATTAAATTTTTAAATTGAGACAAAACCTTGGATTCAAAACAACTACTCGCCTTTGCAATGGATAAAATTGACGATATGAAAGCGCGTGACATCGTTCATATTGACGTAACTAAGACATCAGATATCACAGATTACATGGTAATTTGTTCTGGTACTTCTAAACGTCACGTACAGTCAATTGCTGATCACTTAGCAAAAGAAGCGCGTCATGCAGATTCAGAACCACTAGGTTATGAAGGTGAAGGCGACGGCGAATGGGCACTGGTTGATTTAGGTGATGTGGTTGTACACGTGATGCAAAGCGAAGCACGTATCTATTACGATCTAGAAAAACTGTGGGGCTAAACGCTCACTTATTTTAGACAATGCTTGGAAGTAATACGTGAAAATACAAATGATTGCTGTTGGCACCAAAATGCCAGCATGGGTAGAAACGGGATTTGCAGAATATCAGCGCCGTTTCCCTAAAGATATGGCCCTTGAGTTAATTGAAATTCAAGCCGGAAAACGTGGTAAAAATGCAGATATAAAGCGTATTTTACACATTGAAGGTGAAAAAACATTAGCGGCTATTCCAAAAGGCAATCGTATTGTAACGTTAGAGGTAACAGGGAAAGCGCTGGATACTCACCAACTTGCTAAAAATATGGAAAAATGGCAACTCGACGGCCGCGATGTAAGTTTACTTATTGGCGGACCTGAAGGACTAGCTCCAGAGTGCATTGCAGCTTCTGAGCAAAAATGGTCGTTATCTAATTTAACATTGCCGCACCCATTGGTGCGTATTATTGTTGCAGAGAGCCTTTACCGAGGCTGGAGCTTAAATAACAATCATCCTTATCATCGCGAGTAACGCCTTGCCATGCTAAAACATAGACCCACTATTCGTGACCACTCCGCAGAGGCAAACTTATTTGCTAGGCGAGCATTCGTGGGTTTTGTTTTTGTATTAGGATTAGTCGCTGTATTGCTTTCTAATCTTTACACTATTCAGGTAGAAGATCACCAAGATTACCAAACTCGCTCTAACGACAACCGCATTAAAGTTATTCCTATTGCACCCAATCGTGGTTTAATTTACGACCGTAACGGTGTACTACTTGCTGAAAACAAACCGGTTTACAATCTTGAAGTCATCCCCGAAGAAGTAGACGACCTTGACGAATCGCTTAATCAAATAAGTAAAATAATTGCGATTACAGAGCAAGATAAACAAGATTTTTTAAAAGATATAAAACACACCCGCCGTTTTAAATCACAAGTATTAAAAGCCCGCTTAGACGAAACAGAAGTGGCGAAATTTTCGGTTAATCAACATAAATTCCCAGGTTTTAGTATTGAGGCTCGCCTTGCTCGCTACTACCCATTTGGCGATACGCTAACGCATGCGCTTGGATATGTTGCAAAGCTTAATAGAAAAGAGCTAAACCAATTAGAACAAGAAGACCGAGCAACCAATTACCGCGCTACGTATGATATTGGTAAACTCGGATTAGAAAAATACTATGAAGAAACATTGCACGGTAAAGTGGGCTCACAACGAGTAGAAGTTAATAACCGTGGCCGCGTAATTCGTACCCTAAGCATGACCCAGCCACAACCGGGTAGCGATTTAGTATTGACCTTAGACATTGGCTTACAACAAATCGCACAGCATGGGCTTAAAGATATGCGTGGCGCTGTGGTAGTTATGGACGCCAAAGATGGTGGCGTGCTTGCGCTTTATTCAAACCCAAGTTACGACCCAAACTTATTTGTTCACGGTATTAGCAGCAAAAATTATAAAGCACTGCTTAATCAAGATCGCCCATTAATAAACCGTACTACGCAAGGTCGTTACGCCCCTGCCTCTACAGTAAAACCGTTAATGGCTGTATTAGCCCTTGAAGAAAACATAGTAAATGAATCAACATCGATATGGGATCCTGGCTTTTTTCAAATTCCAAACGTTGAACACAAATGGCGAGACTGGAAACGGTGGGGTCATGGTCATGTTGATGTATACAAAGCGATTGAAGAGTCGTGCGATACTTATTTTTACGATGCGGCTTATCGATTAGGTATAACTAAAATAAGCGACTTTATGGCGCGTTTTGGTTATGGCGATTTATCAGGTATTGATATTCACGAAGAAACCACTGCTATTCTACCTTCAAAAGAATGGAAAGAAGGTCGCTTTAAAGAATCTTGGTGGCGCGGTGATACTATTTCGGTAGGTATTGGACAGGGTTATTGGACTGCTACACCAATTCAAATTGCAAACGCAACTAACATATTGGTTAATCGTGGTATTAATCACCCGCCTCATTTAGTGCAAGTGGTTAAAAAAGATAGCGATGTAACGCAAATAAATAACGAAGAAAAACCCCCTGTTATTTTAAAAGATCCACGTCATTGGCAGGTATCGTTAGATGCTATGCATAACACGGTCCAAAAAATATCTGGCACAGCGCACAAAGCATTTAAAGGCACTAACTACGACTCGGCGGGTAAAACCGGTACCGCGCAAGTAGTAAGTATTGCACAAGGTGAACGTTACGATGCTAAATCGCTTAAAGAGCGCCAACGTGACAACACTATTTATGTAGGTTTTGCACCTTATAACGATCCAAAAATTGTGGTTTCTGTTGTATTAGAAAACAACCACGGCGGTATTCAAATTGCTCGCCAACTTATGGATTATTACTTTGCAGCCAATCCAGTTAATCTTGCAAGGAACGATACACCATGACCGACTTGCACGATAAGCGCTCTATTTGGATGCGTATGCACCTAGACCTACCACTGCTTATTGCATTACTCATAATGATGGCTGGTAGCATAATGGTTGTTTACAGCGCAAGCGGGCAAGACTCTTCAATGATGATTAGGCACATGACTCGTATGGGCGGTGCGATTGTTGCTATGGTTGTTTTAGCCCAGTTTTCGCCTGCCACATTAAAGCGGTTAGTAATCCCACTTTATTGTGTTGGTTTATTAATGCTAGTGGGTGTACTTTTGTTTGGTGTAAGTTCAAAAGGCGCACAGCGCTGGCTTGATTTAGGCGTTACACGGTTTCAACCTGCTGAACTAATGAAATTAGCAGTACCGATGATGGTTGCTTGGTATATAGGGCGTAATCACCTACCTCCTCGTCCATTGCACTTAATTATTGGTTTTATGATTGTAATGCTCCCTACATTATTAATTAAAGAACAGCCCGATTTAGGTACCGCCATACTTATTGCTAGTTCAGGTATATTTGTATTGTTTTTGTCGGGCTTAAGTTGGCGTTTAATCGGCTTTTTAAGCTCAATTGTAGCGCTTGCCGCATGGCCATTTTGGCACTACGGTATGCACGATTACCAAAAACAACGTGTACTTACCTTTTTAGACCCTGAGAGCGATCCGCTTGGTTCGGGTTATCATATTATTCAATCTAAAATTGCTATTGGATCAGGTGGGATAGAAGGTAAAGGCTGGCTGCTTGGCACGCAATCGCAATTAGAATTTTTACCCGAGCGCCATACTGACTTTATATTTTCGGTTTTAAGCGAAGAGTTTGGTTTATTTGGTGTATGTGTTTTACTTAGCCTTTATTTATTTATTATTGGCCGTGGTTTATACATTGCTGTTAATGCACAAGATGCATTTGGTAAATTGCTTGCAGGCGCACTCACCCTCACCTTCTTTGTATATGTATTTGTTAACATAGGCATGGTATCGGGTTTATTACCTGTTGTTGGCGTACCTTTACCACTTATAAGTTATGGTGGCACCTCAATGGTGACGCTCATGGCAGGATTTGGCATTATTATGTCAATTGCGACAGATAAAAGGATGCTTTTAAAATAATGCGACACACTAATCAGCTTATATTTACTACATTATTAATTTTACTTTTAAGTGCTTGTAGCAGTGGCTCTGGTAGCCGTTATAGCATGCGCCACGATGCAGCACCACTTAGAGCTCCTACTACGCTTGAAATGCAAGACGCGATAGTAACCGAAACCACTAAAAGTGCCAGCGCAAGCCGCCCGTACACAGTGCTTGGTAAAAGCTATTCCCCTATGCTTGACGAAACAGGTTATTCTGAGGAAGGTATTGCCTCGTGGTATGGTCGAAAATTTCATGGTTATCACACTTCAAATGGTGAAACCTACGATATGTTTGCCATGACCGCAGCGCATAAAACGCTGCCATTACCTAGCTTTGTTAAAGTAACCAATACAGCAAATGGTAAATCGGTAATAGTGCGCGTAAACGACCGGGGTCCGTTTCATGACGATAGAGTGATTGACCTTTCGTATGCTGCCGCTTATAAGCTTGGCTATTACACTCATGGTACAGCAAAGGTTAAGCTAGAGGCCGTTACCCTTGCCGGCGCAACTGCGCGTCAAACCTATATTCAAGTAGCTGCAGGTAGTACACTTGCCAATATTGAAGCGCTTGCCAGTACATTGCGAGAGCAATACAAATTACCAACAAATATCGTTCAAAAAGACGATATTTACAGACTGCATTTAGGGCCAATAAAAGACACCCCTCATGCAGACGAAGTATTAAAAAAATTAAAACAAAATCAATTTCAAAACGCGTTCTTGCTTTACACTCAGTAAGACTAATACCCAAACCAGCCCAAGATGCTCGCATCTCGGGCTGGTTTGGGTATAAAATAGCGTAACGCGAATCTTTAACTTTAACCATTAATGAGTATGATGAAATCTATTAAACATAAAATCCTCAAAGGTGTATGCGGCCTCGTTTGTACAGCCGCCGTATTCTCAGCCAGCGCCCAAATTATTCCGGCACCACCTCAAGTTAATGCAAAAGGTTATTTTTTAGTCGACTTTACAACTGGTAAAGTAATTGCTGAAGGTGAAGCTGACACACAGCTAGCACCAGCAAGTTTAACTAAAATGATGACCAGTTATGTAATTGGTACTGAAATTAAAGCCGGTAACATTGCCAATACCGATATGGTAACGGTAAGCGAAAAAGCATGGGCTAAAAACTTCCCTGAATCTTCTAAAATGTTTATTGAAGTAGGTAAGCAAATTAGTGTTGATCAGCTTAACCACGGTATTATTATTCAATCTGGTAATGATGCATGTGTTGCAATGGCTGAGCATATTGCTGGAAGCGAAAGCGCATTTGCTGATTTAATGAATGCACATGCTGCTAAATTAGGTATGAGCAACAGCCACTTTATCAACAGCCACGGCCTTGATACTGACGAGCACTTCACAACTCCGCGCGATATGGCGACACTTGGTGCTGCACTTATTCGTGATGTGCCAGACGAATACGCACTTTATAAGCAAAAGTCATTTACTTATAACGGC
The DNA here is from genome assembly GCF_015864465.1 of Pseudoalteromonas sp. SWN29. Classification (NCBI taxonomy): domain Bacteria; kingdom Pseudomonadati; phylum Pseudomonadota; class Gammaproteobacteria; order Alteromonadales; family Pseudoalteromonadaceae; genus Pseudoalteromonas; species Pseudoalteromonas sp. SWN29. The sequence goes on along the minus strand of NZ_JADYXE010000026.1, from coordinate 34,443 downwards.
ATTAAGCAATATAACCGTAACTCATTATTGTGGGACGAAAGCTTAGATGTTGACGGTATTAAAACTGGCCATACATCAGAAGCAGGCTACAGCCTAGTTACCTCAGCAACTAAAAACGATATGCGTTTAATTGCTGTTGTTATGGGTACTACCAGCGAACGTGCTCGTAAAGTAGAAAGTAAAAAGCTACTTAACTATGGTTTTCGTTTTTATGAAACAATTACTCCGTACAAAGCAGGCGACAGCTTTGCAGAACAACGTATTTGGATGGGTAACAAAGAAAATGTATCTTTAGGTATTTTAGAAGATACACCGATTACTATCCCACGTGGTCAGCATAAAAACCTTAAAGCTAACTTTGAGCTAGATAACACGCTTGAAGCACCACTTGCTAAAGGTACTAAAGTAGGTACGTTATTCTTACAACTAGAGGGCGAAGATATTGCTCAATACCCGCTAGTAACACTTGAAGAAGTGGAAGAAGGCAGCTTCTTTAGCAAAATTTATGATTACTTACGTTTACAGATAATGCAGTAATTTACAGTTGCCCTACTAACGTGGGTAACTAATTTAAACGTCTCCACTGTGAGGCGTTTTTTTTTGCTTGAAAAATGTTAGAATGCGCCCCATATAAGCAAGACTGCTAATTGCCTATCTGTATTAAGCTTCGAGCTTGCATAGAGTCCACACTTTTGTATGAGGAGTCACCGTCGTGGTTCAACCTGTTAAAGATACTAAATTTGATGAGTACCTAGAGTATCCTTGCCCATTTACATTCAGAATAATGGGTTTAGCTAATGTAAACTTAACTGATCAAATTTTAGCTAAGTTACAACCAATAGCACCTGGCGATTACGCCCCTAAAGTAAAACCAAGCAGCAAAGGTAATTACGAGTCAGTAAGCCTTGTAGCAACAGTTACTAGTGGCAAACACATTGAAGAAATTTACAACGTGATCAGCAATATTGATGACGTACGCCACATGCTTTAATCCATAGTTGAGATTTGTTGTGAACGAAAACACTTTGATCGTACGCCAACTGGGTCGCCAGCGTTATATGCCAATTTGGCAAAAAATGCAGGACTTTACCGACACCCGTGATGAAAATACGCCAGATGAAATTTGGCTTGTAGAGCACGAGAGTGTATTCACCCAAGGTCAGGCTGGTAAGGACGAACACTTGCTTGCTCCTGGCGACATTGAGGTGATTAAAGTTGACCGTGGCGGACAAGTAACTTATCACGGTCCAGGCCAACAAATGATGTATGTATTATTTAATCTACGTCGTTTAAAAATTGGTGTACGTGAGCTGGTTACGTGGCTTGAAGAGTGCATTATTGAATCACTCGCCGAGTACGGTATCCAAGCGTATGCTAAAGCGGATGCACCAGGTGTTTACGTTAACGACAGCAAAATTGCATCTCTTGGGTTAAGAGTTCGTCGTGGTTGCTCGTTTCATGGCTTAGCATTAAATGTTAATATGGATCTAAGTCCATTTTTACGCATTAACCCATGTGGTTATGCGGGCATGAATATGGTGCAAACTAAAGAATTAGATGGTCCTCAAAACCTAGAAAGTGCGGGTGAAGGATTGGTAAAACACATGATCAATAAGCTTAATGCAACACAGGTTAAGCATACTGAAGGGTTTGAAAACGAATGAATAAACCAGTCAAAATGGAACCAGGTGTAAAACTACGCGACGCAGAAAAAATGGCGTTGATCCCAGTAAAAGTTTTACCTACAGAAAAAACTGAAATGTTACGTAAGCCAGAATGGTTAAAAATTCGCTTACCTAAATCAACAGATCGCATTGACGGCATTAAAAAAGCGCTACGTAAACATGGCTTACACTCGGTATGTGAAGAGGCTTCGTGCCCTAACCTATCAGAATGTTTTAACCACGGTACAGCTACTTTTATGATTTTAGGTGCAATATGTACTCGCCGTTGCCCATTTTGTGATGTTGCCCATGGTCGCCCATTAAAACCTGATGCCACTGAACCTGAAAAGCTAGCACTTACGATTAAAGATATGAAGCTAAGCTACGTTGTAATCACTTCGGTTGACCGTGATGATTTACGTGATGGTGGTGCACAGCATTTTGCCGATTGTATTCGCGAGATTCGTAAGCACAATCCAACAATCACTATCGAAATTCTAGTACCAGATTTTCGCGGTCGTATGGACCGTGCACTAGAGATATTAATCGAGACGCCACCTGATGTGTTTAACCACAATCTTGAAACTGCGCCACGTTTATACAAACTAGCTCGTCCAGGTGCTGACTACAAATGGTCGTTAGAGTTACTACGTCGCTTTAAAGAAGCTCACCCAGAAGTAAAAACTAAATCAGGCCTAATGGTTGGTTTAGGTGAAGAGATTAGCGAAATTGAAGAAGTACTTCGCGATTTACGTGCTCACAACGTTGACATGCTAACTGTAGGCCAATACCTACAACCTTCTAAGCATCACTTACCGGTTAAGCGCTACGTGCCACCAGTAGAGTTTGATGGCTTAAAAGCGTATGCAGACGAAATTGGCTTTACTCACGCGGCTTCAGGCCCGTTTGTACGCTCAAGCTACCACGCAGATCAACAAGCCGCTGGTAAAGAAGTGAAATAAATAAACTTAAGTATTAAACTACTTTTATAGTAAAAAATGCCGTTAGTTAATAAATTAAACTAACGGCATTTTTGTATGTGATAAATTTTTTTTACCATTTATCAAATAAAATTAGGTTAAACCCATCTAAGTTGAGATAATTAGTACTGACATAATTATTTAGGTTCATTATGAAACTATTAGTTCGTAACTTGTCTCGTGCTACCACTGAGCATGAGCTTCGTACTTTATTTGCAGAGCACGGTAAAGTGACTACCTGTAACTTAGTACTTGATAAAGAAACTGGCCAATCTAAAGGTTTTGCCTTTGTAGAAATGCCAAACGACATAGAAAGTAAAAGCGCTATTAAAGCACTTAACCAATCTACTGTTGATAAAAGTAAGATCCGCGTAAAACTTGCAGACGCTTAAAGCTAACTGCAACTTATGCTAAAAAACCAGCTAATGCTGGTTTTTTGCTTTTAGTGCACAGTATTGCATTTAGGCTTTATATTTAGCTAAAAACAAACTAACTGTTTGCTCTATTACTTTATTATTTTTCTGCTCTTCAGCTTTTTCAAACCCATAAAGCAACGGATAAAATACAAAAGACTTTAACTGATACACAAACTGTTTTGCTGCAATGCTTAAGTCATCAACTTTTAAAGTATTAGCCTTTGTAGCCTCTTTTAAAAAACCTTCAAAGTAGCTCATACATCCCATTGTATTATTGCTCAAAGATTTAGCTAACTGTGGCTCTTGTAGCATTTGCATAAAAGCTATTTTAGCAATGCGTAAAAAATCGGGGGAAGTGAGCATCCCTACTTCTTGCTCTGCAATAGCGCTAAGTTGCTGCTCAATAGGCTTGCTTTTATCAAAGGGAATAACATCACCATGATTAATTTTAGCCAGCATCGTTGATAATATAGCCTGAAACAGTTCGTCTTTAGTCATAAAATGGTTATACACAGTACGCTTTGATGCACCCGCTTTAGCAGCAATTTGATCCATACTGGTATGCTCTACACCATTTTCATAAAATAATTGCTCTGCAGCTTCTAATATATCTATGCGTTTTTTTTCTGATAATTTCATAATGGGATCTTCAATTACTTATACATGTATTTTAACCAAACAATAAAAAAATGCACTAAGTAGTTTACTTTTTATATAAACAATGAAAAACTACACTCACTAGTTTACTTTAAGGTTTAACGATGACATTTTTTAAATGGTTAGTTGTGATCATCGCCGTCATTATTTGTGGAGTGTATAGCGTGAATAAAAGTTTAGTTGCTCATGGGTTAGAAAATACAGCTAATATTAAGCATTTTGACAATGGTAAGTTTCACAACGATGCCAAAGTTGAGCCGACTACATTGAAAAAAACACTGGGACTAATAGCGCGCTATATTAAAGAAAAACGTACCAATATTAGCCCTTCTAGTCCGGTGCCTATGCACTCATTAACAAAAGATATGCTAGATAGATTAAGCAATAATACCATTCACGTAGTTAAATTAGGGCACTCTACGGTGCTATTAAAAGTGCATGGTGAATACTGGCTACTTGATCCCGTATTTAGTGAGCGCGCTTCGCCATTTTCGTTTTTAGGACCAAAACGCTTTTCGCCCACTCCAATTAGCATTACTGATCTACCTGAGATAGATAGAGTGCTTATATCGCATAATCATTACGACCACCTTGATAAAGCAGCTGTAAAACAACTAGCAGCAAAAACAAAACAGTTTTATGTTCCTTTAGGTGTTGAAAATGATTTACAAAAATGGGGGATTGAACCAAGTAAAATATCTTCATTTAATTGGTGGCAAGAACAAAAAACTGAGCATGCATTAGTTGCCTTTACACCTACTCAGCATTTTTCTGGCCGAGGTATTAGTGATACAAATAATACTTTGTGGGGGTCGTGGGTTATTCAATCAAAGGAACAAAGCCTCTTTTTCAGTGGTGACTCAGGCTACTTTGCTGGCTTTAAAGAAATAGGTAACAAGTACGGGCCATTTGATTTAACGCTTATTGAAACCGGTGCTTATGATAAAGACTGGGCCGATATTCATATGACGCCGGAAGAGTCTGTTAAGGCACACTTGGACTTACAAGGTAAAACCATGGTGCCTATTCATAATGGTACATTTGATTTAGCGTTTCATACCTGGATAGACCCACTTGAGCGAGTGACAGCAGCAAGTACAGCTAATAACGTTGCATTAAGTACACCGCAGTTTGGTCAAATATTTACAATAAATGATGCCCCCATACACGATAAGTGGTGGTTGCAATCATTTAAATAAAACTAAGCGGCTATTAAGCCGCTTTTTTTATACTTATAGTGCCCAATATTATAAAAGAAGCTGACAGCACAAAAAATGTCTCCTGCTCAGCTAATATTGCAGCAGCAAAAAATGCAATGCCACTAGCTATAAATAAATACCCACTTTTTTTACATTGGCTCATTATATGCTCCTTTAGGTTGTTCGTTATTTATACACCTTATAAAACTAATCTGCAATTGCCTGAAAAGTTTGCGATAAAAATTCGACATCGCTGCGGTGCTTCCTTTATATTGAAAGCCTAATTAAATAACAATATGAAGACTATGGCATCGACTCTTTTAAAAGGCGCAAGCTTAAGCTTGCTAGTTACCTTATTTGGCTGCTCAGACCCTGTTGATGAGCAAGCCAACCTTGAAAACACACCTGGTGTAAGCCTTAGCAATATTAAACAACATATTAAAACGCTAGCCTCAGATGACTTTGAAGGCCGAGGCCCGCTTACTCATGGCGAAGTAAAAACAGTAGGCTACTTAAGTGAGCAATATAAAGCGCTGGGTTTAACCGGTGCATATAAAGGTAAATACTTGCAGCCTGTAAAAATGGCAATGGTGACGGCTAATCAGGATATGCAGTTAAAGGTAGGTGATTTAAGCTTTGAATCAGGTAAAGACTTTACTGCGCGTACCGAGCAACTTCAGCCATTAATTGATGTACGCAATTCTGACGTTGTATTTGTTGGCTATGGTATTAATGCGCCAGAATATAACTGGAATGATTATAAAAATATTGATGTAACGGGTAAAACAGTGGTTGTGCTAGTTAACGATCCAGGCTTTGCTACTCAAAACGATGCCCTTTTTACTGGTAATGCAATGACCTACTACGGTCGCTGGACTTATAAATATGAAGAAGCCGCTCGCCAAGGTGCAAAGGCTGTATTTATTGTCCACGAAACAGCACCCGCAGCGTACCCTTGGGGCGTAGTTGAAAGTTCAAACACGGGTACTAAATACACGTTAATGGATAACAACTTAAACGCATCAAAATTACCGGTTATGGGCTGGCTAACACTTGATGCGACCGAGCAAATGTTTAATGCTGCAAAGCTAAACTATCAAGATTTAAAGCAAGCAGCATTAAGTGATGACTTTAAAGCGACGCCACTTAACTTAAAAGCAAACCTTGTTTTTAAAAACGAAATATCCCATGCCAAATCGCATAACGTCGTTGCACAAATTACAGGTAGCGAATCACCTGACGAGTACGTGGTTATAAGCGCACATTGGGATCATTTTGGTACGAAGCAAACCGATGCAGGCCCTAAAATTTACAATGGCGCAGTAGATAATGCTTCTGGTACAGCAGCAACCCTTGAAATTGCACGCATCATGAGCGAAATGAACAAGCAACAACCATTTAAACGCTCAATTATTTTTGCTAACTTTACAGCAGAAGAAACGGGATTAATTGGTTCTGAAGAGTTTGCATCGGGCGCGGTTGTACCAACAAAAAAAATGGTCGGTTTATTAAATATTGATGGCATGAACGTGCTTGATGGCACTGACTACATTTTACAATACGGTAAAGACTTATCGACAATGGAAAACTATTTAGCGAAGGCTGCAAAATCACAAGGCCGTGTTGTTAAAATGGATCCTCGCCCGCAAAATGGCTTGTTTTTTAGATCCGATCATTTCTCACTTTCTAAGCAAGGTGTACCAAGCTTATTATTTATGAGCCTGGGCGATACCGACCCTGAGTACATAGCGCATAAATACCATAAAGAAGCAGACGACTACTCAGCTGATTGGTCGTTAGGCGGTGTTAAGCAAGATATAGATCTTATTGTTGATATAGCCACACAGCTTGCAAACAATGGCGATTGGCCAAAGTGGACGAGCGAGTCTGACTTTAAAGCTAAGCGCGCACAAGATAAGTAGTAATAGCTATTACTGAGTAATATAAAACCCTCCTACTTGGAGGGTTTTTGCTTTATACGAGCTTGCATTAATAACGTTTCGGCCTTTGCACCTAAATAAACATAAATAGCCAGTGCAATTAAAAGCCCTACCACTGCCAGCATCATCGCTATTGCAGGCATTAAATATTCCGCCTGCCCAAGTGCTGCCTTAAACATGGTTAACAGCGCCTCAATTGATATAGCAATCAGCACTGTAGATATAAACCGTGTGATGGTACGCCGCGTAGATGAATGCCTAAAAATATCCTTATGCATAAGGATTTCTTCTTCAAGTATTGTTTTACCTAAATCGAATACTGCTAATGCCAAGGTGATATAAATAATAATGCTAAAGGGCTCTAGCGGATCTGAGGAGGTATCTACATGGGTTAATAAAGCGTATATATCGCCAAATACAATGTTTAATAAAAACAGCACTAAGCTAAATAAACACGCAACTATAATTCCGTACCCCGCTTTAAAATAAGGAGACATATTGGCTCGTGCTGTATCCCCCATTATAAACTCAATAAGCTGCGTTAAACTCACATCAACGACCAAGTAATGTTGATTATTAATTGGTTTTTTGAGCTCTTTTATTGCCGATATACATAAATGGTTAGTCGCTATAGAAATGTAGGGATCAGTAAAGCACACTTTATCACTTGCTTTAGCGTTCAAAAAATAGGGTCGCTCACTTAAATCTTGCTGATTACCACTCGCCCCTAACTTTTTTATATAGGCGCGTTTAAAGCAGACATTATTACCCTGCTGTAAACCTTCTGCATTTAAGCAATACTGTAATTCTAAAAATGGATATTGCTTAATAAGATAGCGTGTATCACGCTCTTTGGTCAGTCCATCTTCAATGCTCATTAAAATAGATTCAAGCAAACTGTGTATCACGTGCTCGTACTCATGGTAGCGCTCAACACTACTGATATAACTCATTCTTGCCATACATTTATACTCATAAATTCGCTTTATAAGTAGCTAAGCAAGTTTAAAACCAAGTATTAAACTAAAATAAAATCATTAACTTACAGATTTAATAAATTAAAGGCTGCACTGTTTTGGTGAAAAATAGCTTACTAATATTTTTAATGCACAAAAAAAGCAGCTAAGTATTAAATACTTAGCTGCTTTGTGAGTATGACTGGTAAGGCTTTACGACTAACTTAAATATAGAGCCTGTTATTGAACCTTTGAAAACTCTTCTTTAGATAACTCGCCATTTCCATCTGTATCTAATTGATCAAATAACTGTACTAGTTGCGAGTTTACTTCTGCTTCTGATTTGCTAATTACGCCGTCGCCATCAGTATCAAAAGAATCAAAATCTACCGCAGCAAACGCCGCTGAAGAAGAAGCAAGGGCTACAAGTGCTAGAGTTTTGTGTAATGTTTTCATAATCGTTTCCTTAGGCTTTGAGCCTGATTAGGGGTGACCTGATTAGAGGTAAGAAGTCCTTTTCAAAGATCCTTTAGGAGTAAAGTGTCTATAAACTAATATTCAAAAAAATCATTTTCTGTCGGGCCACCGCTACTTTGAACATTCAGCTCGTCAAATTGCTCTATCACTTGCGCCGATTCTTCAGCTTGGCTAATTAAAGCGTTGTCGTCTGCATCGAGTGTTTCAAAGTGTGTGTTTGCAAATACTACTGACGAGAAAACAATAGCCATAAGTACAAATATTGATTGTAGCTTTTTCATAATTTAATCCTTCAAAAGTATGCGGTGTCCTAAATAAATTTGCTCTATAGTGCTCTCTAGTAACTTCCTAGTTATTCTTTTTAGTAGGCTCCCTTGCCTACTTAGGTTGTCTTTGGCAACTCAGAATTTAGATAACATCACAGAGCATTAACTGTTTAAGGCTTTAATTTTAGGCCTTAGAAAACTCATCTTCAGATAGCTCACCATCTTGGTTTGTATCGAGTTCTTCAAATTTGCTTAAAAGCTCAGCATCTACTGAAGCTTCGGCTTGGCTAATTGCGCCATTACCATCTACGTCTAGCGTATCAAAATCTGTTGCTGCAAAAGCCGCTGATGAAGAAGCTAGCGCCATTAGTACTAATGTTGATTGAAATGTTTTCATAATAGTATTCCTTCATTGGGTTGTTGCGATTAAGGCCTTTGGCTTTCATCACGTTTTGCTTAATACACTCTAGGTATTACAACTTCGGTGCCACTTTTTATTTGTTATTTAAAAACAATGGGTTAAACGATATAAAGCGAGAGAAGCTAAATTTGGGGAGGTGCTTTTGTTGCTTTTTAGCAACAGCCATTTAACTAGGAATAATTAATCAATATAAATCAACAAGTTAACTTTAATTAAAAAGACACACTTTAGCTAAAAAGCCAGTGTCGGGAGCATTTAGGTTCGTCTTCAAAATAAACTGAATATGAACATGGAAGTAACATAGGATTTATTCGCGGCTATTAAAAAATTAATTCATTTATAATTAGTCAGTTACATTATTTTTGAGATTTATTATAAAAATTTTGGAAGGATATTTTGAAATTAACTGTTTTGTTGCCAAATGGCGAATTTATCTAAAAAGGTTGCAGTGTGAAAGCTAAGTTATAGCATTGAGTTCATAACTTAATGCGCCGTAAAATATAGGTTCGCTTGAGTTAAGCAAACCTATATCGTGTGCCAGCCATCCGCAAAAGTACCGCTATTGGAGGGAGGTAAAATTATATAGATTTAAACTACTTCCAACCTTGTAGCCACTTTTGGTTATCTTTTAAATCTCGCCAACTAATTGGATATTGATTTTTTGACATAACAGCCTCGGTAATACACTCAATTACATTGCCGTCTTCATCAAATTCCACCTCAACAATAATAAAGTGCTTTTCTTTATTTATAGCAGGTGTTGCGGTCCATTTACTATTCAATAATTTTTTAGGGTTTAATTTATTCATTTAATATAGCGACTCCTGCTAATATCACAGCTTATATAAAGCAACTATACGACCCCAACACCTACTTAGTTCAGGTTACTGCGCAACTAGCTTACCTTTGTACATTTGCATTTGGCAATGAAAGTCATATTCACCAGCTTCAAGCGCAGGTAGTTTAACTGTATTGCCATCACCCATTGCCAGCGTTTTACTTATATCAAGCTGTGGAAATACCACTGTTTCGGCGCACGGCGCGCTGTCTTTTCTATCAAAGGTAAGTACAACATCTTTGTTGGCTGCCACTTTAATGTGTCCTGGCTTATAAACACCGTTATCAACAACTATCGTTACTTTGTTATCATCACTTTGTGTTTGCTCTGGTTTGTATAGCCAAAACCAATAAATAATTGCGGCTATTAACAGTGCACCACCTATATTAATCATCAACATAATGTACTCCTTAGCTTAAATTACGATTTATTTGGTTTGAAAAAACGTAAGCGATTAGCGTTACTTACCACTGTAAACGATGAAAGTGCCATAGCAGCTCCTGCTACAACGGGGTTAAGTAATATGCCAAAAAATGGATACAACACGCCGGCTGCAATCGGAATACCCGCCACGTTATAAATAAAGGCACCAAATAGGTTTTGTTTAATATTTGAAATAGTTGCATTACTCACGGCAATTGCATCAGCAAGGCCATGTAACGAGCCACGCATTAAGGTAATGTCTGCACTTTCTATTGCTACATCAGTACCTGTACCAATTGCAAAGCCTACATCGGCTTGCGCAAGTGCGGGAGCATCGTTAATACCGTCACCAGTCATACCCACTATTTCACCATTGGCTTGGCGTTTTGTTACTTCGTTTACTTTGTCATCGGGCATTACTTCTGCAATAAAGTCATCAATACCAACTTGCTTAGCAACAGCTTGTGCAGTGGCTTTGTTGTCTCCAGTTAACATAACTAGGTGGATACCTTTCTTTTGCAGGCGCTTAATAGCTTCAACTGAATCCTCTTTAATAGGATCTGCTACTGCAATTAAAGCCATTAGCTTATTATTACTTGCAAAATACATGGGCGTTTTAGCATCACTGGCAAGTGTTTGAGCTTGCTCGGTTGCATCATCAACACTCACATTGTATTTATCCATTAGCGCTTTGTTGCCAAATAACAATGTTTGCCCGTCAACAATGCCGGTTACGCCTTTACCTGTAATGGCATCAAAGTCGGTAACTTTACTCAGTGTTAAGCCATGCTTTTTAGCGTATGCCGTAATTGCTTCAGCCAGTGGATGCTCTGAGCTACTTTCAAGGCTTGCAACACATTGCATTACTGTATTTTCGTCGCTGTTGTTAAATGTAACCACATCGGTAACTTGCGGTGTGCCTTGAGTAATAGTGCCTGTTTTATCTAAAATCATGGTGGTGATTTTAGATGTAGTTTGCAGCGACTCGCCATTTCGAATTAATATTCCCGACTCAGCGGCTTTACCAATACCCACCATAACCGACATAGGGGTTGCGAGTCCCAGCGCACAAGGACAAGCAATAATAAGTACCGTGGTTACAGCAACAACGGCATAAGCAATTGATGGCTCAGGTCCAAAGTTTAACCAAGCGAGGCCCGCAAGTACTGCTATAATCATGACTGTTGGTACAAATATTCCTGATATAACATCAGCTAAGCGCCCTATTGATGGCTTAGAATTTTGTGCACGCTTTACCATATTGATAATATTGGCAAGTGTGGTTTCGCTACCAATGTGCGTGGCTTTAAATAATAAAGTGCCACTTTTATTAATACTTCCGGCAACAACTTTGTCGCCCGTTTTTTTGCGGGCAGGCATTGGCTCACCAGTAAGCATTGACTCATCAACCGTACTGCTACCTTCAATAACGTCGCCATCTACAGGGATTTTTTCACCCGGGCGTACGCGTACTACATCATTTTTTACAACATCACTAATGTCGATGTCTTGCTCTTGATCATCGCGAATTACGCGTGCAGTTTTTGGTTGCAGACCAATTAAGCGTTTAATTGCCTGTGAGGTGCGCCCACGTGCCTTTACTTCAAAAGCGAGCCCTAAACTAATTAAACCGATGATCATCGATGACGCTTCAAAATATACGTGTCTTGCGACTTCTGGTAATAAATTTGGTGCGATTACTACAAACATCGAATACAACCACGCAGTACCTGTACCAAGCGCTATTAATGTATCCATATTTGCCGCATGGTTTTTAAATGCTTGCCATGCGCCGTTGTAAAATTGTTTACCTGATATAGCCATAACTACAAGCGTGACTATACCCACTAAAAACCACGCTATTCGTTGTGTGTCGGTGGTTACACTCATGTCAAAAATAAGCCCGTATATCATTAACGGTGTACCGACTCCTAACGCTAATATCATATTACGCATTAGCTTTTTGTAATGTGCCTCGTCTGACTTTGCTTTTTCATCAAGTGCATCTTGATCAGATTCGTTACTCATTGGCTTAGCTGAATAACCAATGTTTTCGACTGCTTTAATAAGCGTGCTTTCGTCGGCTTTACCTTCTACACGTACAGTACGCTCAGCAAAGTTCATTTCTACGCTTTGCGCACCTTGAACACTATTGAGGGCTTTTTCAATTTTGGCCACACAACTGCCACAATTAGCACCTTCAATAATAAAGTTTTGCGCGGTGTCTTTTGTATTAGTCGTCATTACGCTGCTCCTTATTTGCAGAATCGTTTATTGGATCAACAAAAGATTCTATTAAACTACACACGTCACTGGTATTTGCACCATCGGCTGATGTATCCCATTGCTCCAGAGCTGCATGCATTCTGTTTCGTAATTTTAATGTTTCTTGAAATAGTGCTTCGGTTTCTTCTAGGCGTTTAGTAATGAGTTTACGCGTTAACGGACAAGGACAATTCCCCTGCTCTGACTCGCCTATAATCTGTTGAATATCTTTGAGTGAAAAACCAAGTTGACGAGAGCTAATAATAAACTTTAAACGTTGCTGGTCTCGCTTTGTATATTCTTGATAGCCATTTTCTTCACTGCGTATTGGATTAAGTAACCCAACACGCGTGTAATGACGAACAGTATCGGCAGTCACGCCCATTAACTTGGCGAGTTGTTTAACATACATAATTTAGCTCCGTCATGTTTCAGTAGTTTCATAATAAACCTAGGTGCAACACATAGGTCAATAGCATCATTAAAATGCAATGACTTTTCCCTACAAAAAATATAATAGTATAAACTTAACTCGTATTTTTAATCGAAAGTTGGATATAGTGCAATTAAACGCATACTATAAACTCCCTAACAAATTGATTATTTTATGTTTTGCTAAAATACCTTATCATTTTTATAGGTTGCCTATATAGCAATCTAGGCATAGCAGAAAATGCTAAAAATAATATTCTGATCATTCATTCTTATCATAGTGAGCATGAGTGGACCAGTATGCTTAAAAAAGGATTTGAAGATTCTTTTAAAGAAGAAAAAAGTACGCATTTATTCCATGAATTTATGGATGCTAAGCGCTATCCTCAAGGAAAATTTAAAGAACAATTTTTGACCTACCTCCAACACAAATACATATCTACTAATTTAAGCCTTATTGCTGTAACAGATGACTCTGCACTCGAGTGGGTGACAGGTCACAGGGCTACATTTTTCCCTTCATTACCAATTGTATACAGTGGTATTAACCAAGTTACACCTGAAATTTTAGCAAAAAAAAACATGACAGGTGTTTTCGAAAATAGAAACCTTGCCCAAACAGTATTCGATATAAAGAGAATGACGGGGAAAGAACAGTTAATTGTTATTTCCGACAGCAGTATAACCGGTAAAATAAACTTAAATAAAATTAGAGCAATTAATAAGGACCCAAAAGCACCTAAACATATTTATGAGGTCATCGATTTAAATGAAATAGATATTGCAACAACACTTACCCCATACTCTAAAAACATTCCAATACTGGTGATCGGACAACTCATTAATCCCAATCAAAGAAATGAACTTATTCGCTGGAGCGAGAGTAGCTCTTTACTAGCTAAGCATACTACTAGACCCATATTCACTATTGCAAAAGTTACGTTAAATAATGGCGCAACTGGCGCACACGAACTTGACGGTATTCAGCACGCAATGCAGACGAGTCAGCTCATTAAGAAAATATTAAATGGTACTGAGGCTTCACTGTTACAGCCTATTTTACAGGCGCAAAGCATATGGGTTTTAGATGTTGGAAAATTAGAAGAAATTGGTATTAATTTAGCTTTAACCCCCACACCTAAAGTTCTTATTAATCAAAAAACAAGCTTTTATAAAAAGTACAAAACCTACGTTTGGCTTACTATTACAGCATTTAGCACAGCACTGTGCATCATTATATTAATGGCTGAAATAATTCGACGTACAAAGCAAAACCAAAAAATATTAAATATAAATCAACAGCGTTATAAAGACTTAGCTCAAGCTGGCGCAAATGTATTTTGGGAAACAAATCAATTAGGTGAACTTTGCTATATTTCTGGTAATACAACGTTATTTTTTAATTTATCTCAGCAAAAAATGCTTAATCATACCTTTGAGTCATTATTGAAAAATAACAATAATATTGAGTTTCCTTGGGAAAATTATAAAGTAGCTACTGAGAAAAAAAATAAAATAAAAAACCTAATTATAAAAATAAAATTATCCAGTAAAGATCTTAAAATTTTAATGCTCGTGGCTAAGCCAACCTTTGATCAAAACAGTAATTTTTCGGGTTACCGCGGAATAATTAAGGATATCACACAGCAACATCAGCTTTCGGAACGAGTCGTATATCAAGCAAGCTATGACCAACTTACTGGGCTTATAAATCGCCAAACCTTTAATGAAAAACTGAAAGCTTACTTATCTAATAAGCAAAATAATCAAGCTCCACGCTTTTTATGTATACTCGATTTAGACCGCTTCAAATTAGTTAATGACAGCGCAGGTCACCTAGTTGGTGATGCCATGTTATGTGAAGTCGCGACACTTATAAAGCAAAGCATTACTAATAAAGACTTACTTGCACGTTTAGGCGGGGACGAATTTGCTTTATTAGTTAATGATTCAACTTTAGAGCAAGCTCAGCTCACCTGTGAAAAAATAATTAGTACGATTAGAAGCTATAAGTTTATATGGAATGAACGAATTTTTGACTCAGGTATTAGTATAGGTATGGTGCCTATAACATATGGACTAAATGCGACAGAGTTACTTAGTAAAGCAGATCTAGCGTGCTATAAAGCTAAAGAACTAGGCCGAGGTCGTGTTTATATTACCGATCACGGTAACAATAGTTTATACAACGAAGCACTTCAAATAGGCTATATTGCGAATATTAGCCAAGCTATTACTAATAATCAGTTTTTTTTAGTTAAACAGCAAATAGCTCCACTAAGCTCTTCAATAAGTGAACAAGCCCACTACGAAATTTTAATTCGCTTTAAAGCGCTTGATAATAAACTAATTCCCCCTGATTTATTTATTCCAGCTGCAGAAAAAAATGGCTTAATAACATTAATAGATCAATGGGTAGTGAGTACTTTATTAGCGAGATATAGAGAGTTTTTCCCTGATAATAATACCCTTGTATCTATTAACTTATCTGGGATTAGCCTAAGTAATGAGGCGTTTGTACAACACATAATTAAACTCATAAAAAAAAGTGATATCAATGCTAAGAATATTTGTTTTGAAATCACCGAAACAGCTGCTATATCTCAGATAACTAAAGTTCAAAATTTTATAAGAGAGATGAAAGTACTTGGTATTAAGTTCGCAATCGATGATTTTGGCAGTGGCGCGTCTACTTACGAATATTTAAAAAACCTACCAGCTGATTATCTTAAAATAGATGGCAGTTTAATTAAAAATATTGAACGCAGCCAAGTAGATCAACAAATAGTCAAATCTATTAATGAAATAGCCCATATGATGGGAATGCAGACCATTGCAGAGTTTGTAGAGAATGAACAGATTAACCAAATACTTGAGACTATCGGTGTTAACTATGTACAGGGCTACCATATTGGTAAACCCTGCCCATGTGATGAAAAATAAAAGTTTAGATAAATATCAGCCTTACTTATTTTCACCCTCGCGAGATACTTTTAATTCGTCACTTAGTTGCTGCGCTAAAGCTTGTATTTTAGGCATTGCATCTTGCATTAAGCTTTGTGACATTTGCATAGATTCTTGCATTACAACTGGCATTTTAGCGAGTATTTTTTGCCCAGTATCTGTTTTATAAAAAGCTAACATATCGGCAATTTCTTGTTCATTAAAATGCTTGTCGTACACGTTAACCATCATTGGCTGCATTTTAGCCCAGCTCATTTGCGTTTTTAATACTGCTGTCATATCTGCGTAGTATTTATCAAAAGTTGGCTGCTCAGAAGGTTTAACGCCCATTTGATCAGACATGCCTTTCATCATGCCTTCAACTTGACCATACATAGAATCAACCATCGCATCCATGTTCATTACATTAATTAGTTCATCTATTTTTTGCTGCTTAGTCGCTTCATCTGCGTATAAACTGCTAGAGAAAATCAGTAATGATAAAAGTAATGCCTTACCCATAATAGTATCCTTTAAAATAAATAATCGATTTATAGTCACATGATTTATTAGTATTGTAAAGGGTACAAGCAATGACTAAAAAAGCCGAATAAAATGAATTTATTCGGCTTTTTATAAATTTACTACGTATTAGTCATCTTCTACATTATCCAAGCCTTTAGTGCCTTCTTTAGCTTTAAGCTTATAATGTATTGCGGACTTTATTAGCATGTAGCCACTAATAGGTGCCGTAATTAATAAAAATATAGTGATCAGTATTTCTTTAACACTTAGTCCATGCTCTGAATTTGCAAAATAAATCATAGCAGCAATTAACATGCTTGCCATACCCAACGTGGTTGCTTTAGTTGGCCCGTGTAAACGCATAAAAAAGTCTGGTAGTTTGATTAAGCCTATTGAGCCAATTAAAATAAACGTACCACCAAATAACAATAATATTGATACAACCCATTCGCTGATCATGTTTTCACCTTATTCAATTATATCGCCACGTAGTAAATACTTACATACTGCAACTGTACTTATAAAACCTAGCATAGCAATAAGCAGTGCTGCTTCAAAATAAAGCCCGGTGTCCATACTAATGCTGTACAAAATAATCAACGCGATTACATTTATGTACATTGTATCGAGCGCTAAAACACGATCTGGCACTGATGGGCCAATAATAAGTCGCCATAAATTAAGTAATAGCGATAATCCAATCATTGAAAAAACAATGAGTAATACAGTGTCTAACATTGAAATATCTCCTTTAGTGGAGCTTCGTAGCGTTGTTTAATCTGCTTAATAAGTGCTTCTTCATCTTTTAAATCGAGCACATGTATTAATAAATAGCGTTGAGTTGGTTCTTCCCCTTCCGCGAGTGATTCTGGAATAGGGTAAACCTCGGCGCTAACCGTACCAGGTGTTAATGAAACACAGCTAGCGAGTATGGTAATTGGCATATCATGCATTAAATCTATAGGGACTTTTACAAATGCAGGGCGTAACTTTTTTGCAGGCCCCATTATTAATAAAGCAACTTGTAAATTAGCCACAACAATATCGTAAAGCACTATAATCAACTGCTTGAACGCTAAACCAGGCTTTAAAATAAGTGGCTGAGGGTCGCGTAGCGAAAAACTTAGTAGCGGTATAAATATGGCAAAAAAAGTTGCCAGCACTAAGTGCCCTGCCGATACGCTATTATTTAGTAATAACCATATTACAAATAAAAATACACTTCTAAACGGTGTAGGTAACCAACGATAACGGGCTTGTAATCTCATTACGCACCTCCTCTAATTACAGCGTTAATACCACCGCTTATATCATGCAACTGCGTAGCTGCATCAAGCATGTATTCGCTTATTGGACCGCCGAAAATAACTAATAATGGCGAGCAAGCGAGTAATCCAATAATGACTATTACTTGCAGTGGATGCGCATTTACGCCATCTGAATTTTCATTTTTTCTGTCTTTACGTTCCCAAAACAAGCTAGTACCCGCGCGCGAAAGCGCAATGAGTAATACAAAGCTCATAATTAAATAAACAGGCCAAAACAACTGGGCTTGCTCACTATTTAAAGTGGTTTTAAGAATCCATATTTTGCCTATAAAACCCGATAGAGGCGGCATGCCAGCTACGGTTAACGCAGCAATAATAAAGCATCCTCCCAACAGGAATGGCTGATTTACCATACGTCCACCAACGAGTCTGTCGGCAGCTTTGCCTCGCTGAGTTGCAATTAAATCGGCTAATAAAAAGAGCGCCGCACATACAAGCGTTGAATGTACTAAATAGTATAAAAGCGCAGCTGTTGCATTTATGTTTTGCAATGCGACAAGAGCAACCAAAGTACCTACCGATACCACAACCAAATTTGCGGTGAGCTTACGAAGGTCTTGCGCTGCCACAACGCCTATAGCGCCTACAATAATAGTCGCAATTGCTAAGCCCCATAACCAAGGCTGGGCCATGTGCTCAAGCGAACCCGCTTGCTCACCAAATATTACGGTATATACACGTAACATGGCATAAACGCCTACCTTAGTCATAATTGCAAACAGCGCAGCGACAACAGGCTTTGCGCTTGCATAAGTATTTGGCAGCCATAAGTGTAGTGGTAATAGTGCGCTCTTAAGTGCAAATACAACTAACAGTAATAAACCACCTGCTTTAGCTAAATATACGTCATCACCGGTTAATAATGAGACTTTTTGAGCCATATCTGCAATATTTAATGTACCAAGTACACCGTATAAAATACCCAAGCCAATTAAAAATACGCTTGAACCAACTAAGTTTAATATTACATATTGCAGTGCCGCGCGTGTATTTTGTTTATCGCCTGCATGCATAAGTAGTGAATAAGACGCTATGAGTAATACTTCAAAAAATACAAATACGTTAAATAAATCACCGGTCAAAAAAGCGCCGTTAACGCCTAACACTAAAAAGTGAACAAGTGGGTGAAAAAAGTTCCCCTTAGCATCATCACCAGCACAGCTATATAAAATAACACCTAGGCCAAGTAACGATGTAAGTGCAACCAAAAGTGTAGAAAGCATGTCGGCTACAAGCACAATACCAAATGGTGCTGACCAGTTACCGATGGCATAAACGTTAATACCCGTATTATGTACGTGTATTAAAAGAAGCACGCTAATAGCAAATGTGATAATTGCCATAATGGACGACGCAATACGACGAATATGTAAACTTTTTCCACATGGTGGTAGCAGTAAAATAACGGCTGCTAACATAGGCAGTAAAATAGGGAGAGAAGCTAAATGTTGAATCATTTTTGCTCCTTACTTTCAGCTGCACTTTTTACTAAATGGCCGTCAACATGGTCACTGCCTAAATCGGCACGCCCACGTATTGCTAAAATAACCACAAAGGCGGTCATTGCAAAGCCAATTACTATTGCAGTAAGTACTAAGGCTTGTGGCAAAGGATCGGCATAATCTGTACCAGTACCCAATACCACCGCTTTATTTATAGTAAGACGACCCGCTGAAAACAAAAATAAGTTAACAGCGTATGAAATCATAGTAAGCCCAAGTACAACAGGAAACGTACGAGCTCTTAGCAGTAAAAATATACCGCAACTGACCAATACTCCAACGCAAGATGCGTACAATAATTCCATTAAATATTTACCTCTTTTTTCTGGGTATCTGCTGTCATATTACCTAAGCTTGCTAAAATCATTAACGTAGCACCTACCACGGTTAAGTAAACACCTAGGTCAAATACAATGGCACTGGCAAGCTCTGTTTTACCTATAAATGGAATATCAAAATAATCAAACCATGTGGTTAAAAATGGCTTATCAAAGAACCAACTTCCTACCCCAGTAAATAGTGCGATACCAATACCTGACGCAATAATTTTTCGATAGTTAACACCAAAACGTTCGCTGATCCACGCCGAACCATGTGCCATATATTGTAAAATAAAGGCAATAGACGTCACCAAGCCAGCTATAAAGCCACCGCCCGGAAGGTTGTGCCCACGTAAGAAAATATAAGCCGATACCAACAATGCAAGTGGTAATAAGCTGTGTGAAATACTGGCTAACAAAATAGGATGGCGCTCTCGTGCCCAAGGTCTACCCTCTCCATCACTGGCTGGCATAAATAGTGGGATTCTCGAAAGTACTTTAAATATACCCAGTGCAGCAATACCTAAAACGGTAATTTCTCCAAGCGTATCAAAGCCCCTAAAATCAACCAAAATAACGTTTACCACATTGGTACCACCACCGCCTGTTTTAGCGTTAGCAATAAAGAAGTCAGAAATTGAATCAAGCGGGCGAGTAAGCAATGCATAGCAAATACTTGCAATAACAACACCTAATGTTGAGGCAATGCCTAAGTCGCGCAATACACGTAATGAGCTTGACTCTTTTGGGGTGTGTTGCGGTAAAAAGAATAGCGCCAACATAAGTAAAATAACGGTAGCAACTTCTACTGTTAATTGAGTCAGGGCTAAATCAGGGGCCGAAAAACGTGTAAACGCCACCGATACCATTAACCCCACTATTGAAATCATTAGCAGCGCAACGACTCGCGAACGATGCCAAATAACGGTCGCTATTGCACCTATTATTAATAAACCTGCGCCAATTGCATTATGAACATCTACCGGTGTGCGCGGCATAGTACCTGCCAGTTCTCGCATTTCAAATAATGGCCAACCTGCACACAGTAATACAACGCCCAACATAATAACTAAGTAACGTTGTAGAGAGCCATTTTCAATGTGACTAATTCTTGATTGGCACCACGCGACCATCGATAAAACAGCGCGCTCAAAGGTTTTTTTAGCGTTGAGTGGCGGTAACGAAGCTTGGAACTGAAATAAATATCGACGATTAATATAAATAAACAAACCGCCTGCCACAGCCATGGCACTCATCAGTAGCGGTAAGTTAAAGCCATGCCATAAAGCCACTACATAATCGGGCATTGCTTTGCCTAATACAGCTGAAGATGCAGCAGATAAAATACCGCCGACAATAAAGTGCGGGAACATACCCACAAGCAAGCAAATTACAACGAGGATTTCTATCGGTACACGCATGTAACGCGGAGGTTCATGAGGAGTACGCGGTAAATCAATTGGGTCGCCATTAAAAAACACATCATGGATAAAGCGAGCAGAATACGCGACCGAAAATGCACCCGCAATCGTAGCCAATACCGGTATTAACCAGGACATAGAGCCGAGTACTTGCTGATGCAGCGTTTCTGCAAAAAACATTTCTTTAGATAAAAAGCCGTTAAGTAAAGGCACGCCTGCCATTGATGCAGCCGCGACCATTGCAAGTGTTGCTGTATAGGGTAAAAATCGCCACATACCGTTAAGTTTGCGCATGTCTCGGGTGCCTGTTTCATGGTCAATAATACCCACAGCCATAAATAGCGACGCTTTAAAGGTTGCATGGTTAATTATATGAAAAATAGCGGCAACAGTCGCAAGCTCAGTATCAAGCCCTAATAGTAGCGTTATTAAACCTAAATGGCTTATTGTTGAATAGGCTAGCAGCCCTTTTAAATCGTGTTTAAATAAGGCTATATAAGCACCAAACAACAATGTAGCTAAACCTGTTAATCCAACAAGAATAAACCACGTGTCTGTGCCTGCCAGTGCAGGATAAAAACGCGCTAATAAAAATATACCGGCTTTCACCATGGTTGCAGAATGTAAATACGCACTCACTGGCGTAGGTGCTGCCATTGCATGTGGTAGCCAAAAGTGGAATGGGAATTGTGCCGACTTTGTAAACGCACCGAGTAATACAAGTACCAAGGCAAGTTCGTATAAATCGTGAGATTGAATTATTGCTTTGCTTGCTAAAATTACATCTAAGTCGTAACTACCAACAATATCACCTAAGAGCATCAAGCCTGCAAGTAATGCTAAACCGCCTGCCCCGGTAACCGCCAGAGCCATACGCGCGCCCTTGCGTGCTTCTGACTTATGCCACCAAAAACTAATTAATAAAAATGAACTGATACTAGTTAATTCCCAAAACAACCAAAGTTGAATAACGTTGTTAGACATAACAATGCCGAGCATTGCGGTCATAAACAACATTAAATAACTGTATAGCTTAGCCATTGAGTCGTTAGCGCTGAGGTAGTAACGGGTGTATAAAATAACGAGCAAGCCTATGCCTAAAATCATAAACATAAACAATAAACTGAGGCCATCTAAGCGCAGGGATAAATCGAGTCCTAATGACGGGATCCATGATAAAGAGTAACGAATGGTTTCGCCCGCTAAAACTGCAGGTGCATGATATAAAGTAATACCCAAAGCAATCAAAGGGGCAACAGCCGTTAGGCCTGCGCTTTGATTACGAGATAACTTACCGGTGCATGCAGAAATAACACTGCCAATTAAGGATAACAAGGGTATCCAGAGCAAAGTCATAGTGTAGGGCCTTTTATAATTATAAGTTTATCAGGGCATCCCTATTTTGGTGACTAGGAGATGCTTTTACTGCCTGTTTTTAAACGACATTAATGACTATAGTTATACTGAAAAACACTGATTTTGTCTATAAAAAGCGACTCCATATGGCTGATTTTCATACAACTTCAAACATTTTATTTAGCTCATAAGAACAATTAATTAATACTGATAACACTTAATTTAGTGTAGCCTTATTTGCAAATATAAGCGCGCTGGGGTGACGATAAGGATTACCATTGGTCATATCTAAATGCTTTATCCAAAGCTTCCTATACTGCACCGAGAGCCCTAGCTGCTGATACTGCATAATAGACCACTTTTCACTAGGCTTATAAGCAATACCACCTAGCTGACAACTCTTTGCTCTATGCCAACCGGCTGGCGGCGACTCACCATGGGAAATAAATAAGTTAGGTGCTACAAAACCACTTTGTGCACACAGCCATGCTTGTTTAGTTTTAGGCAATGCATATTCATCTTCAAAACCGTTAAAGTGCATTAGCTCATGCAAAAATACACTGTAATTTGCTTTTGAGTTTATTAACATTGTTCCCTTAGTAACATTAGCCGTTCCCTCTTTGGGCATCATCACTATAAAATCAAAACCTTCCGGTAGCTGATCATTGAGTTTAGACGATTGCCAATCACATTTTGCTACCTGATTAACATTACTTTTGCACTCGAGTGTACCCGCTACATAAACTGGTTTTGAAAAGCAAAAAATATTATCGCGAGGCTCTGGTTGTTTGTTATAAGCATTAATAAACTCAGTAAGTTTATATAAGCCACTACGGTGGTCGCTCATAGTCAACACGTTGAACATACATTGCGTATTAGGCTTACTTATATTTTTTAAAGATGAAAAACCAAGATCATGAATAAACGCGGTAGATATTTTACTCTGTGGTGTTTTTAATTGAAGTTTAAGATGATTTAGCACATCCCCTGCTGGTAATTTATTTTTACTAGCAAGTAGTTTTAAGTCGCTCCAACGTGATTGTTCAAGCAACTTTGCTGCTAATATTTTACGCTCTGAAATTGTTAACTCATTTATACCTGAGAGCCAAAATTGTTTTGCAGTATCACTCTGATCTTTTTTAATAAGCCTAAGAGAATACATATATTGTGCTGAGGAAATTTGATTGCGAGCGAGTACAGCTAAAGAGGTATTTGGTAACTGCTCTAAATGAGCTGAGAAATAAACGGGTGAATTCCAGTAACTTTGTAGCACATTGGCTTTTGCATTTAAAACATGCCAAAAGCCAATAGCGCCAAGATGATTACTCGAGCCTGTAATTAACAAACAACAAAGTAATACACCTACTAATTTTAAACGCTTAACTTGCGTCAACACCTTCCATCAACTCAAGTTCTAAACGCGCATATTTGTATTCAATAAACTCGTGCACGTTAGTCGCAAGCGCAAGCCTAAAATAATCGGATGCTAAATACAGTTCACCCGCTGCTTGATGCATTTTAGCTAGGTAAAAATAAGCTTCACATAAACGCTGCGCATACTCTTGCTCAGTCCTAACACCATCACTAATGCCTGATAAAAACGCATGCTCAGTCATATCGCCCGTATAAAGAGAGATTAACTGATATGCCCATTGCGATTCATCAAGTGCCGTTGCATTCGTTTTAAGTGACTCAATTGCTGCTACTTTATCTTCTTGTGCACTTGCTAAATAAACCCATAACACACGGTATGGATCATTTGGAGAGCGCGCTAAAAATTCATCAAAGTCGTTTTTAGCAAGGCTTGGTCTATCACCGTAATAAAGGGCTATACCTCTATTTAAATAAGCATATTCATGCTCTTCATCAAGCTCAAGAGCTGAATCAAAAAACTCATAGGCTTTTTCGAACTGCTGCATTAGCGTGTGTTGAATACCTAAAAAATTATACACTTCGGCTAAGTCAGGTTTGAGTTTTACTGCACGATTAAAATCAATACGCGAAAGAGTAGTCATACCTAGGCTATCAAAAAGTACACCTCGGTCGTAATAAAGCTTAGCTTGTTGTTCTTCGCTCAAGTCGGCTCTGTTTAATAATTCAGAGTAACGAGCAATAGCAATTTCACTTCTAAAGTCAGAAGCTAACGGTGCTGTAAAAGGCACATTAACAATCGGGGTTGGTTCTGATTCTGTTGTAGTTTGACAAGCGCTTAAAGACAAAATAGCAAAAGATGCCAAAGCTAAATGTTTGAGTATCATTAAAATCCTTAATACCAAGATATATCGCGATTAATATAAGACAGACCTTGTCTAATAAGGTTTCATTAAAGCATAAAAAAAGGGGCTAAACAGCCCCTTTTTTACTATCTAGCTAATATAACTAGATTAATAAGTTAGCAATTACGCGTCAGCTGCAGGTGCTGCTGATTCCATTGCTTCTTTAATACTTAGACGTACACGGCCTTGGCGATCTACTTCTAGTACTTTAACTTTAACTTCTTGACCTTCAGAAAGGTGATCAGCAACGTTGTTAACGCGCTCTGTACTAATTTGAGAAATATGTACTAGACCATCTTTACCAGGAAGAATGTTTACAAACGCACCAAAATCTACGATACGTACAACTTTACCTTCGTAGATAGTACCTACTTCAAGTTCAGCTGTTAATTGCTCAATACGGCTAATTGCATTAGCTGCACTTTCGCCATCTGTAGCGGCAATTTTAATTGTACCGTCATCACCGATTTCAATCGTTGTACCTGTTTCTTCAGTAAGTTGACGAATAGTTGCGCCACCTTTACCGATAACTTCAGCGATTTTCTTCTGTGGGATCTTCATTGTGTAGATACGAGGAGCAAACATTGATAGCTCTTCAGAAGGAGCAGAAATCGCTTCGTCCATCACTTCTAAGATATGTAAACGTGCAGCTTTTGCTTGTTTAAGCGCAATTTGCATGATTTCTTGAGTGATACCTTCGATTTTGATATCCATTTGAAGTGCTGTAATACCAGCAGCCGTACCAGCAACTTTAAAGTCCATGTCACCTAAGTGATCTTCATCACCTAAGATGTCAGAAAGAACAACGAATTTATCGTCTTCTTTAACTAGACCCATCGCGATACCCGCAACAGACGCTTTAATTGGAACGCCAGCATTCATAAGTGCAAGTGAAGTACCACATACAGAAGCCATTGAAGATGAACCGTTTGATTCAGTAATTTCAGATACTACACGGATTGAATATGGAAATTCAGTCAATGTTGGCATTACTGCTTTTATACCACGCTTAGCAAGGTTACCATGGCCGATTTCACGACGCTTTGGAGAACCAACAAAACCAGTTTCACCTACACAGAATGGAGGGAAGTTGTAGTTAAGCATAAAGTGGTTTTTATGAGTACCCGTTAAATCGTCGATTAACTGTGAATCACGTTCTGTACCAAGTGTAGCTGTTACTAACGCTTGAGTTTCGCCACGAGTAAAGATAGCAGAACCGTGAGTACGCGGTAATACGCCAGTCATTACGTCTAGTGCACGAATCATATCTGGTTCACGACCATCAATACGTTTTTCGCCAGAAGCGATACGGCCACGAACGATTTTCTTCTCAAGTGAACCGAAGATTTTACCAATTTCTTGCTTATCTAAAGACTCGCCTTCAGCAAGTTCAGCAGTTAATACTGTAACAACTTCATCTTTAGCTACGCTAAGTGCTTCTTTACGCGCTACTTTATCAGTAATTAAGTAAGCTGCGCCTACTTTATCAGCGGCAATTGCTGCTACTTTATCTTCAAGTGCAACATTTTTAGCTGGTGCAGTCCAATCCCAAGTAGGCTTGCCTGCTTCTGCTTTAAATTCTTCAATTGCAGTGATGATCGCTTGAGATTGCTCATGACCATATACAACAGCGCCAAGCATTACGTCTTCTGCAAGTACGTTAGCTTCTGATTCAACCATAAGTACAGCTTTATCAGTACCGGCTACCACTAAATCAAGTTGGCTTTCTTCAAGCTCTTTTAATGTAGGGTTAAGTACGTATTCGCCGTTGATGTAACCAACGCGAGATGCACCAATTGGACCACTGAACGGGATACCAGAGATAGCAAGTGCTGCTGAAGTACCGATCATCGCAACCATATCAGGTTGAATTTCAGGGTTAACAGAAACAACAGTAGCAATAACTTGTACTTCGTTTACAAAACCGCTTGGGAAAAGTGGACGAATTGGACGGTCAATAAGACGTGCAATAAGTGTTTCGCCATCGTTAGGACGACCTTCACGCTTTAAGAAACCACCTGGGATACGACCAGCAGCGTACATACGCTCTTGGTAGTTAACTGTTAGTGGGAAAAAGTCTTGGCCAGGTTGTGCTTCACGCTTACCAACAACAGTTACTAAAACTGAAGTGTCGCCAATGCTTGCAAGTACAGCGCCGTCTGCTTGACGAGCGATTGCACCAGTTTCTAGAGTCACTGTATGTTGACCTAGTTTGAATTCTTTAATAATTGCTTGCACTTAAAATATTCCTTAAATGTATTCTAATAAGTTGTCATCAAAGTACCAATTACAGTACTTAATTGTATTCAGTTGGAAATCAATTAAGTACTACAATTGGCAATGATGTGAATAAGCGTAGATAAACCTTTTTACCTACGCGCATAGTATATACCAAAGCTGCTTCAAAATGCGAGTCTAGGGTGTGTTGATCTTTATGGATTGAAATTTGTTCAACCTAGCCACTAGATTTAAGCTGGGCTAATTAGCGGATAAATACAACAGCTACTGGTAGGCAATGAAATGGGGGTTATACCAATCTGCTTATGTATGGGGTCTATTTAACGTTAAGGAAATTACGCTAGAACTAGGCAAAAATTTTTGTATCTAGTTGTTCTAAATAAAAATTTTTAACAACGCTATAGTACAATTTAATTCGTTAAATTGATCAAAGATTTATGCAGGTTGGTATTATATTGCAATTCAATAGGTTTAAGAATTTTCTTAATTTGAAAACACAAATTTCAGGCACAAAAAAAGGAGCTAAAAAGCTCCTTTTTCTATAATCTAGTTCTTAGCGACGTAGGCCAAGTTCTTTGATTAACGCAGTATAACTAGTGATGTCTTTACCTTTAAGGTAATCAAGTAGTTTACGGCGAGTGCTTACTTTACGAAGCAGACCACGACGTGAGTGGAAGTCATGCTTGTGATCAGCAAAGTGACCTTGAAGCTTGTTGATGTCAAAAGTAAGTAATGCTACTTGTACTTCTGATGAACCTGTATCGCCTTCTGCACGTGCAAATTTAGCAATGATATCGATTTTTTCTTGATTGCTTAGTGACATAGTAACTCCAAAAATTAAATTTAAAAGGTGTCTTAGCCGATCACTAATTCAGCCAAAACGATTAAGCGGGCGTATTCTACCAACTGTAGGAATAACTACAAGCTAATTATCCCCAACTACAACTAATAAGCCACGGTTAGGCACATTAGTTGCTTATTCAGGCTTTACGTAATCGTCTTGCTGACTAGCAAGACCACGTTTAACCTTTAAATGACCGTTTGAGTTGCGCTCACCAGTACCAATAAACACACCATCTGCAACAACTTTAATTGCACCATCAGGTAAAGCGATTGATAATTCTACAGCTTGCCCGTGACTAAAAATCCCCCCTTGTTCTTTTGTAATTTCAACAACGGGTAAATCAGTTAAAGCAGTATCAATTGGTAGCAATAGCGAGTCTAAATAAGTTGAAGGCGCAAGCTCTTCTTCTTTCGCTTTAGCAAGCAACGCTTCAATCTCATCAAGCGAGACCATTTTATCTGCCGGATACTGACCAACAGCGGTTCTGTGGAGCATAATAACGTGTGCGCCACAGCCTAGGTTTTCGCCTAAATCATCAACGATTGTGCGAATGTAGGTCCCTTTAGATACATGGGCCGTCATTTGTAATACGTTGCTTTGTTCATCAAATTCGTCAAACGATAAGCTAAACACGTTTATTTTTCTGCATTTACGAGGTACTTCAATACCTTCTCGCGCGTACTTATATAACGGTCTACCTTGGTACTTAAGAGCTGAGTACATTGACGGATATTGTTCAGACTCACCAACAAAAGCAGCTATTTCTTTTGTTAGCTGTTCACGCGTTACGTTCACTTCTTTAGTGCTAACAATTTCGCCGTCAGAATCTGATGTTGTTGTACGTTCACCCAGCTGTGCACGAACGATATAGGTTTTATCAGTATCGAGTAAAAACTGCGTAAACTTAGTCGCTTCACCAAAACAAATTGGTAGCATACCTGTAGCAAGTGGATCTAAAGCACCTGTATGCCCAGCTTTTTGCGCAAAATAAACACTCTTTGCTTGCTGTAATGCTTTATTTGATGAAATGCCTTCAGGTTTGTTTAACAACAAAATACCGTCAACTGCACGGCCTTTACTGCGCTTTGCCATCTGTATCAGTGCCTTCTTCGCTATCTGTATCGTCTACGTGCTCAGTACCTTCTTCGCTATCTAAAACATCAGCAGCATCAACACTTTCTACGTCTTCATCAACATGCTTTGCGTTATCTTCGCGGATAATAGAATCCACTAAGTTAGAAATACGCATACCTTCCATTAATGAGTTATCAACTACAAACTTCAACTCAGGCATTATACGTGCACGGATACGCTTACCAAGTAACGAGCGAATATAGCCCGTTGCTTCATTAAGTACTTTTGCGCTTTGCTTTGCTGCGTCTTCATCTTGTGTGTTAAACACCGTGATGAAAATTTTGGCATAAGATAAATCGCGCGATACTTCTACCGCTGACACTGTCACCATACCTAAGCGTGGATCTTTAATTTCGCGTTGTAAAATTACAGCTATTTCTTTCTGAATTTGCTGTGCAACACGATCAGTGCGAGAAAATTCTCTCATTATACTTGTCCTAAAATAATAACTTATTGAATTTTAATAATAAGTTAACTAAATAATGGATATGCAAATGGGGGCTAAGCCCCCATTTAAAATCTTAGCGTAGAGCGTGTAGAACGTTCGGGCGTTAACCTTAAGCGTTCAATACACCCTAGTAACAATTATAGAGTACGTTGTACTTCAACTGTTTCAAATACTTCGATTTGGTCACCAACACGTACGTCATTGTAGTTCTTAACGCCGATACCACATTCCATGCCGTTACGAACATCAGCAACATCGTCTTTAAAGCGACGAAGTGACTCAAGTTCACCTTCATAGATAACCACGTTTTCACGTAGTACACGGATTGGAGCGCTACGTTTAATAACACCTTCAGTAACCATACAACCAGCGATTGCGCCAATTTTTGGAGACTTGAATACGTCACGTACTTGAGCAAGACCAATGATTTCTTGTTTAAACTCTGGCGCTAGCATACCTGACATTGCTTGTTTAACTTCGTCAATCAAGCTGTAGATTACGCTGTAGTAACGCAGGTCTAAGTTCTCAGTCTCGATAACTTTACGAGCTGAAGCATCCGCACGAACGTTAAAGCCAACTACAATTGCGTTAGACGCTGCAGCTAGTGTTGCATCAGTTTCGGTAATACCACCAACACCTGAACCAACAATCTTCACTTTCACTTCATCAGTAGAAAGTTTAGTTAGTGAATCAGAGATTGCTTCAATAGAACCTTGAACGTCTGCTTTAAGTACCACGTTAACTTCAGAAACATCGCCTTCAGTCATGTTAGTAAACATGTTTTCAAGCTTAGCTTTTTGTTGACGTGCTAGTTTAACATCGCGGAACTTACCTTGACGGTATAAAGCAACTTCACGCGCTTTACGCTCATCTTTAACTACAGTCGCTTCGTCGCCTGCAGCAGGAATACCAGAAAGACCTAAAATCTCAACTGGAATAGATGGACCAGCAGACTTAATGTCTTTACCGTTTTCATCGCGCATTGCACGAACACGGCCATACTCAAGACCACATAATACAATGTCACCTTGGTTAAGCGTACCAGATTGAACAAGTACTGATGCTACTGGACCACGGCCTTTATCAAGACGAGATTCAATAACAACACCAGCCGCCATACCTACAGTAGGTGCCGAAAGCTCTAAAAGCTCAGATTGGTTCAATACTGCTTCAAGAAGGTCGTCAATACCTAAGCCAGTTTTAGCTGAGATATGAACGTACTGCGTATCGCCGCCCCATTCTTCTGGAATAACATCTAGTACAGCAAGTTCGTTTTTAACACGATCTGGATCTGCGCCTTCTTTATCCATTTTGTTTACAGCAATAATTAAAGGAACGCCAGCTGCACGAGCATGCTGTACCGCTTCTTTAGTTTGTGGCATAACACCATCATCTGCTGCAACCACTAGGATTACGATATCAGTCGCTTTAGCACCACGAGCACGCATTGATGTAAATGCAGCATGTCCTGGTGTATCTAAGAACGTGATCATGTGACCGTTCACATCAACATGGTATGCACCAATATGCTGTGTAATACCACCGGCTTCGCCAGAAGCAACCTTCGCAGAACGAATGTAATCAAGAGTAGATGTTTTACCATGGTCAACGTGACCCATTACAGTTACTACTGGAGCACGAGGCTCTGACTTACCATCTTCATGGCGGTCATTAAGTACTGTTTGCTCTAATTCGTTTTCTTTAACAATGATAACTTTGTGACCCATTTCTTCTGCAACTAGTTGTGCAGCTTCTTGGTCAATCACTTGGTTAATAGTAACCATGTCACCCATTTTCATCATTGTTTTAACAACTTCAGCGCCTTTAACGGCCATGCGTGATGCAAGCTCGGCTACTGTAATTGTTTCGCTAATACGCACTTCATTTTTAACATCAACAGTTGGTTTTTGGAAACCATGTTGTAATGATGCTGGTGCTTTTAGCTTAGACTTATTACGGCCTCTTGACGCTGCAAATTTATCTTTTGCTGGCGCTTTTTTCTTTTTCTTAGCACGGCGTGTACCTTGCTCATCACGAGCATCGGCAACATCTTCTGCTTCACGTGCATAAGTAGAAGTCGTAAGATGGTGATCCGCTGTTTCTTCGCGTTTCTTACGTTCTTCTTCTTCTTTCTTCCAGCGTGCTGAGTTCTCTTCAGCTAGCTTTCTTGCTTCTTCTGCTTGACGTTTCGCTTCTTCTTCAGCTTTCTTCAATGCGGCCTCTTCTGCTTCTTTTTGCAGACGCTCAGCTTCTATGCGATCTTTCTCAGACTTAGCACTTTGCTCTGGGGTCATCTGCTTTTGTTTCGCTTTACGCTCTGCATCAGCTTTGCGTTTAGCTTCTTCTTTGGCTTTACGGTCAGCGTCTTCTTTCGCTTTGCGTTCTGCCTCTTGTTTCGCTTTTAATTCTGCGGCTTCTTGGTCAGCTTTTTGCTGCTCTTCAAGGCGCACTTTTTCTTCAGCAGCTAAGCGAGCTTGCTCTTGCTCTTGTTCCATTGCGCTTTTCTTCACGTAAGTACGTGTTTTGCGAACTTCAACTTGAACATCTTTTGCTTTACCCGTAGAGCCAGTCACACTTAGCGTGCTTTTGCTCTTACGTTGTAAAGTCATGCGCGCAGGGCCATCTGAACCTGTACCGCCATGATGCTTACTTAAATGATCAAGTAACGTTGCTTTTTCAGCTTCTGTTACATTATCAGTTGCTTGCTTAGTGATACCTGCTTGTGAAAACTGCTGTAGCAATTTATCAACAGTCGTACCTATATCGCCGGCTAGTTTTTCAACATTTACTTCTGCCATAGTGTGTAATACCTCCGTTAATAAATTACTCGTCTGCAAACCAACAAATGTTTCGTGCAGCCATAATCAGTTCACCCGCTTTTTCAGATGAAACTTCTGTGATATCAACTAATTCGTCAATACCTTGTTCTGCCAAGTCTTCAAGTGTAACAACACCCTTGCTTGCCATCACAAATGCTAAGTGACGCTCTAAGCCTTCAAGCGCAAGTAAGTCTTCAGCTGGCTCTGCGCCATCTAAGCTTTCTTCCGTTTTAAGTGCTTTAGTTGTCAATGCATCTTTTGCGCGTGAACGCAGTAAATCTACAGTCTCTTCATCAAGACCATCAATTTCTAAAAATTCAGACGCTGGTACATACGCCACTTCTTCAAGTGTCGAGAAACCTTCGTTAATAAGTAATGATGCAAACTCATCATCAATTTCTAAATTTTCAGTGAATAAGTTAAGTAACTTATCAGATTCAGCTTCATTTTTAGTACGCATGTCTTCAACAGTCATTACGTTTAGTTCCCAGCCAGTTAACTGGCTTGCTAAACGAACGTTTTGACCATTACGACCAATTGCTTGCGCTAGGTTATCAGCTTCTACAGCGATATCCATTGAGTGAGTGTCTTCATCCATTACGATTGAAGCAACTTCTGCTGGCGCCATTGCGTTAATAACAAATTGTGCTGGGTTGTCATCGTAAAGTACGATATCAACACGCTCACCGCCAAGTTCTGACGATACAGCCTGAACTCGTGCGCCACGCATACCAACACATGCACCAATTGGGTCAATGCGTTTGTCGTTAGATTTAACAGCAATTTTAGCGCGTGAACCTGGATCACGTGCTGCGGCACGTAACTCAATCATCTCTTCGCCGATTTCTGGCACCTCAATGCGGAATAATTCCATTAGCATTTCAGGTTTAGAGCGCGTTACAAATAATTGTGCACCGCGTGCTTCAGGCTTAACTTCATATAAAAGGCCACGAATACGGTCACCCGGGCGGAAGTTTTCACGTGGTAACATGTCATCACGGTAAATTACTGCTTCTGCGTTATTGCCTAAATCAAGAACAATAGAGTCACGCGTTGCTTTTTTAACTACACCTGTTACTAACTCGCCTACTTGATCTTTGTATGCATCAACAACTAAAGCACGCTCAGCTTCACGTACTTTTTGTACGATAACTTGCTTAGCCATTTGTGTTGTAATACGGTCAAATTTGATTGAGTCGATTTGTTCTTCAACATAATCACCCATTTGCAAATCAGGTTCTTCAACCTGTGCTGCTTCTAGAGTGATTTCGCTGTATGGATTCTCTAAAGAACCATCTTCTAATACAGCGGCAATCTGCCAACGACGGAACGTATCGTAATCACCGGTTTTACGGTCAATTGCTACACGTACTTCAATTTCGCCATCGTGTTTTTTCTTTGTCGCTGTCGCTAGAGCGAACTCTAGAGCTTCAAAAATCTTTTCTTTTGGAACCGCTTTCTCATTGGAAACGGCTTCAGCAACCAATAATATCTCTTTTGCCATGGGTAATGCCTCGCTTGCCCTATTCCTTCGCACTCGAATTTAAAACTTCGCGATTAAATTCGCACGTTCGATGTTACTAAGCATGATCAGATGCTCTTCACCATCGCTAGATAGTGTGATCATATCGTTGCTAACTGCTACTAAGTCGCCTTTAAAATTACGACGACCATCCTGTGGAAGTTTAGTACGCACGCGTACTTCCTCTCCTTGCGCCTGCTCGTAGTGATCTTGTTTGAATAATAGACGATCAACACCAGGAGACGACACTTCCAAATCATATTCATTTGTAATTGGGTCTTCGACGTCTAAAATCGCACTAATTTGGCGACTTGCATCCGCACAGTTATCAACTGAGATCCCATCCTCATGAGCAATATATACTCTTAAGGTAGAATGGCGACCCGCTTGCACAAATTCAAGACCATGCAACTCAAAGCCTAACATTTCTACCGCAGGCGTTAACATGGTTACTAAATCTTGTTCAAGTTTTGTCACGAAAATCCTCCATACAAACAAAAAAAGGGCTTATAGCCCTAAAATACTAAGTTTAAATTTTAATTTGATGACAATTGCCACAAATCGTAAGGTGCAGATACAACAACGCCCCGAACCAAGCGGGGCGTCACACCAATAAAGCATAAAACTGTGTGGCCTAGGGCCAAGCTTGGTTGCGAGTCAGTAAACTGACCTAATTAAACTACAATAGCCTAAAACGCAAAACGCGCATTACTTAGAATGCGCGATATAAATTAGTAAGGTAATACTTACTAGTAGAATTGGTTGCGGGAGCCGGATTTGAACCGACGACCTTCGGGTTATGAGCCCGACGAGCTACCAGACTGCTCCATCCC
>NZ_JADYXE010000206.1:0-507 GCF_015864465.1 Pseudoalteromonas sp. SWN29 | reverse complement strand
AGCGGTTTCGCCGCCGCAGGATCGCTCGCCGTCGACGCACTCCGCATTGCTGCCTGGCGCCCGGGCTACAGCTCCGAAGTCGACGACCGTACTATCCCGCACGAACTCGACTGGATGCGCTCCGCCGTGCACCTCAACAAGGGTTGCTACCGCGGGCAAGAGACAGTGGCCAAGGTGCACAACCTTGGGCACCCTCCTCGTCGCCTTGTGATGCTGCACCTCGACGGCTCTGAGGGCGCACTGCCCGAAGCGGGTGCCGAAGTGAAACTGGGCGAAAAGACTGTCGGCAGCGTCACCGCTTCCGCACGACACTTTGAGCTGGGACCCATCGCTCTCGCCGTGATCAAACGGGGAGTGAATGCCGCGGAGACTCTGGCTGTTGCCTCCGACATCGGTGAGATTGCCGCCGCGCAAGAAGTCATCGTTCCCACCGACGCGGGTGCCGAAGCGAACGTGCCGCGCCTGCCCCGGCTCGGAGCCGTCACTCGCGGCTAACGGCATCCAGTC
>NZ_JADYXE010000205.1:0-507 GCF_015864465.1 Pseudoalteromonas sp. SWN29 | reverse complement strand
TTTTGCAATTCCCGTTTTTATTGTTCACGCATACTATTCATGTAGCAATAAAATTTGTTTTCTGCTTCAATCTGCAATTTCTTTTTCTGCTTCAATCTGCAATTTCGTTTTCTACTGATTAATGGAAGGCTAAGTCTCCAGCGTTGTTTTCTCTTGAGGATCAAGCACAGCTCTCTTTGAGGTTTTGTTATTACTATTGAATTCTGATCAGTTTTTCCTCTTCACCAATTACTCTGTATTTGTTGCTATTAATCCATGCATGCTTAGTGCTTGATTAATTGTCTCTGCGCTTAATTTACGTTCATGCTTAATGATCAGTTTCGTTCATGATTAATTGGTGTATGTGTTGCTTAATCACATAATGACAGCCTTATGTTAATTTTCGCTTAGTAATTTAATTTAGGGTTGGATTAAGTGGTTGAACTGATTAGGGATAAATCCTTGTAACCTAGGATAAGAGACTTCTTTGTGAATCAAGAGGGAGCAACATGTTTTAATTCTGTTATT
>NZ_JADYXE010000204.1:0-507 GCF_015864465.1 Pseudoalteromonas sp. SWN29 | reverse complement strand
CTTCAATCACGCGCGATACTTGTGCGCACTGGTTTGCGTTGTTCACGGCCCCGAAGTAAACGTCTTCGTCGGGTGCACCCGTTGTCGCGTTATCGCGCGTCCAGGCCACGAGGGCTGCCACGAATTCGTCATGAACCCGCTCGTGCACGATCACCCGCGTCGCTGCAGTGCAGTCCTGTCCCGCGTTGAAGTAGCCGGCGGCTCCGATGCCTGCAACAGCAGACTCGATGTCGGCATCGTCACAAACAATGACCGGAGCCTTGCCGCCTAGCTCCAAGTGCACACGCTTGAGATCAACGGATGCCGCCTTAGCAACTTCCATTCCGGCCCGCACTGAGCCCGTAATCGACACCATTTGCGGCGTCTTGTGGTCGATCATGAGACCACCTGTCGTACGGTCACCGGTAAGCACGTTGAAAACGCCCGCTGGGAGAAATTCTGCCGCGATTTCCGCGAAAAGTAATGTCGCCGAAGGGGTTGTATCACTTGGCTTGAGCACGGTGGTGT
>NZ_JADYXE010000203.1:0-509 GCF_015864465.1 Pseudoalteromonas sp. SWN29 | reverse complement strand
ACTGTTTCGGTGGTGAACAGAAGCGTGCCGAGTAGCCTTAGGGCATGAGCACACTCACGCCTGTCACCGCCGATTTCGAGCTTGCCAGCATCGATCCGTCCTCCACTCCTGAGTTTGATGGCAGCAAAAAGGATGCCGAAAAAGCTCTCGAGAAAAACGGCGAACGTCTCGCTGCGCTTCAAGAGCGGCTCTTCGCCGAGAGCAAGTTCGGTGGCGAGCGCCGCGTTTTGCTCGTGTTGCAAGCGATGGATACCGCGGGCAAGGGCGGCATCCTGCGTCACGTGATCGGTGGGGTTGATCCGCAGGGCGTCAAGATCCACGCGTTAAAGTCACCCACCGCGGAGGAGAAGTCGCATGACTTCTTGTGGCGCATTCGCAAGGAGCTTCCTGAGGCCGGCTTCATCGGTGTCTTTGACCGTTCGCACTATGAGGACGTGTTGATCCACCGCGTGCGTGGCTTCTCGACGCCCGAGACGGTCGAGGAGCGCTACGGCATCATTCAGGAGTTC
>NZ_JADYXE010000202.1:0-510 GCF_015864465.1 Pseudoalteromonas sp. SWN29 | reverse complement strand
TTTTTTTCTTTTTTTGACCAATACCCAACAACTCTTGTTAGCTTGTTTTTTATGCTAACATTCATATCAATCAGATTATTTTTAGGTAATTCGGGGAGCAATTCACATAGCTTGGGGCAATCACTTCCTGTTAGTTCTTGTCCATTTTGCTTAAAAGCATTATGTACTCTGACTGTTTTTAATCCCTTTGCTCTTAATACGTAAAATCCTCCTGCTTTATCTAATTCATGAATATAACTACCTGAATAATATCCTCTATCAGCAAGTAACAACTGTCCTTTCAGCTCTTTAAGTGTGGGAAGTTCTTCACGTTCAGAGTAACTGTCTGGTGTTATAGCTGCTTTTTCAAAGCAACCTTGCGTTAAATTTAAAGTAGCATGCAATTCAATAGCTGCTGGACACGTATTTGAAAATCGCCCAGGAAAAATATCTTTTAAAGAACGATGAAGCATAATAGAGCTACCGTCCTGAATTAAAATATTATCAAACTTGAACAAATCTTTTTTCGTG
>NZ_JADYXE010000201.1:0-510 GCF_015864465.1 Pseudoalteromonas sp. SWN29 | reverse complement strand
AATAACGAGAGAACGAGCCAGAAGCTGTTCCTCTTAACTAACGAGGTTTTCATTGATTCCCTACCCCTTCGTGGGTATCGATTGCTGTGTGATTATGAACGTGACTGACAGCACGTGCGTCATGGGTTTTGGCAGGCAGATTAGGTCTCCACGTCCTCATCAACCCAGCCCATGGTCTTGGTTACCGCTTTTTTCCAGTTGCGGTAAAGCTGATCTCTCTCGAGGCGCGCCATTTGCGGCTTCCACCTCTTGTCTTCGTTCCAGGTCGACAGCACATCGTGCTCGCTGTCCCAAAAACCGATCGCGATTCCGGCGGCGAATGCTGCGCCGAGCGCGGTCGTTTCGGTGATGCGGGGACGGATGACATCCACGCCCAACTGGTCAGCCTGAAACTGCATGAGAAGTTCGTTTGCCACCATGCCGCCGTCGACGCGCAACTCGGCGAGGTCGACTCCGGCATCCGCGTTCATCGCATCCATGACCTCGCGCGTTTGATACGCGGTGGCTTCG
>NZ_JADYXE010000200.1:0-511 GCF_015864465.1 Pseudoalteromonas sp. SWN29 | reverse complement strand
CAAGTTCGCCAAGAACTGCGGAAGCGCCACCATCGATCTTAACGTCGGCGCGCTTATCGGCTTTGGTCGCTCCACGATTGATGATGACAAGGGGGATCTTCTTGCGCATAGCTCGCTCAACAAGGCGGATGCCGGAATTGACGACGAGAGATGACCCCGCGACGATCATGGCATCCGATTGGTCCACGAGCGAGGCACCCAGCTGGAATTTTCTCGTGGGAACGAACTCGCCAAAGAACACGACATCCGGCTTCAGAATGCCGCCGCAGACGGTGCACTCGGGGATCACGAAGTCATCGACATTGTGCACGTCAGCATCGCCGTCTGGATTAAGCGTGTGAGAGTCATCTTGTTCGAGCCACGGGTTCAGTTCAGAAATACGAGCGGCGAGGGGAGTGCGTGCGAAGTATTGGCCGCACCGCAGGCATCGCGCGCGATCGATACTGCCGTGCACGTCAACCACGCGCTTCGAGCCGGCCCGCAAGTGCAAGCCGTCGACATTCTGAGTCAC
>NZ_JADYXE010000199.1:0-512 GCF_015864465.1 Pseudoalteromonas sp. SWN29 | reverse complement strand
GTCGACATCACTGAAGAAGCAGGTGATGATTTTGAAGACGGAACAATTATTATAGCGAAATACGGATTCGAAACTGGCGATTTGGCAGGAGGGCAGTTTATATACCACTCCAATAGGAACCTTACCCCAGATGGTGGGATTGTTATCAATGTTGGTACTGTAGGGCAGGTAGTTCGTTATGGACTAAAACGTAATATATTTCCTACCCCAGTTAGTATTCAATGGTATGGGGCTATCCCACATAGTGATGACTATGATAATGCCATAGCAATCAATGCTGCACTGGCGTCTCCGTATACAACTGAAGTATCGGTTGATGACTATTACTTGGTAAAAACCAGAGTTACCATGCAATCAAATAAAGCACTTGTGGGGCGCTCCCCTTCATGGGCATATGCAGATTCTGGATTTAATATGGTTGGGACTATTGCACTGTCTGACAACCATACACTAGGTTATCTGGACCCTATCGTGGATTGTCGATACAAAAGACAAACGACATTAATCAATAT
>NZ_JADYXE010000198.1:0-513 GCF_015864465.1 Pseudoalteromonas sp. SWN29 | reverse complement strand
AGAAAGCTACAGCGCCGTAAGTGTGGTCGGTGACGAGGAGCTCATCACCGGCAGCAAGCCCCAGGGCGCGGATGGCGGCCGTCATTCCGGCGCTGGCGTTGGGGACGAACCCGAAGCGGTCGGCATCCACGCCAAGGAAATCGGCGAGACCTTCGCGGGCCTGAGCGAGACGCTCGGGTGCGGCCATGAACCAACGCTGCGGTGCGCTCTCGGTTTCTTGCAGGTAGGCGAGGCGACGCAGTTGGGCAAAGACAGGGACTGCTTCGAAGGAGCCGTGGTTGATATGGCGCCAGCGGGAGTTCAGACTCCACAGCGCGGCGGCGGGAGAACCATCGCGGGTCAGCAGCGGTTCGGGGCGTTGCGTGCCCTGTGCTTGATCCTCAGCGTCGTCGTGCTGCTCATCCACCACGGTGTGCTCGTGTTCGGGTTCTGCGAGTTGCACGTCGTTGTCGACGTCAACCGAGTTGTCGGGCTGCTTAGTTGCCATAGCGCCCATTCAAGCGCACGGCACCG
>NZ_JADYXE010000025.1:0-65489 GCF_015864465.1 Pseudoalteromonas sp. SWN29 | reverse complement strand
GACGTTGCAATTGATTTAATTTTGCTTTTGATTGCTTTAAAAACTTTGGATTGTCGGCCACGTAGCCGTTCGAGCCAGCTAGTGCGGTTTTTGTACGTGTTGATTGACATCGTATACACATTGTATATACTAAAAGAAACCACAACAATAGAGTAATTAAATATGGAAACAGTCACCGAAATTAAATCGTGGGGCAATTCTCTCGGCTTACGCATTACAAACGCAATGGCTAGTGAACCTATGTTTACTAAAAATACAAAGGTTATTGTCACATCGACACCTGAGGGCATGACAATTAAGCCTGTTGAAACAAAGCGCAAGTATGAAATGCCATTCACTGAGTCTGAACTAATAAGCGGACTAAATGAATACAACGCGCACACTGATGAACTAGCAGGGCTTTTACCCTGTGAAATTATGGATTACTA
The DNA here is from genome assembly GCF_015864465.1 of Pseudoalteromonas sp. SWN29. Classification (NCBI taxonomy): domain Bacteria; kingdom Pseudomonadati; phylum Pseudomonadota; class Gammaproteobacteria; order Alteromonadales; family Pseudoalteromonadaceae; genus Pseudoalteromonas; species Pseudoalteromonas sp. SWN29. The sequence continues at coordinate 65,061 of NZ_JADYXE010000025.1, read as the reverse complement.
AATGACTTACACGCCTGACAGAAACGAGATTGTTTTTATTGATTTTGAACCAGTAAAAGGGAAAGAAATAGGCAAGTATAGACCCGCACTTGTGCTTAGTAGCAAGGCGTATAATTCTGCTACTGGCTTGTTGATTTGCTGTCCTATAAGCTCAAGTGTTAGAGGTGGTCTTTTAGAAGTACCTATAAACAACATAGACAAGCCCTCTGCTGTAGTTGCAAATATGATTCAGACGCTTTCTTGGCGCACAAGAAAAGCTAAGTTTGTTGCTCACGCTGAAACAGGTGTAATGAATCAAGTATATGATCGACTGCTGCCAATAATGGGCGCACAAGAATACATTAATTCTAAAGTTAATGAATATGATTAAATGCGTTGATGGTATGAGAGTGAGTGCACTTGAGTAATACACGCCAAGCGCCGCAATAAACGTCGTCCTAAAACACTTACTCAAACCTGATCATCAAGCTCGATGGGTAATCCCCCCCCCGAAAAATAATAGAAGCCAAACGTAGAATTTTCTCTTATTGTAAACACAGGAGAAAATTATGAAAAAAGCACATTTTACAGACAGTCAAATCCTCGCTATTTTGAAGCAAGCCGAAAACGGTGTGCCAATCCCTGAGCTATGCCGTGAATATGGTATGGGCAATTCAACCTTTTATAAATGGCGCGCAAAATACGGCGGTATGGATGCGTATTTAATGACACGAATGAAAGAGATTGAAGATGAAAATCGCCGTTTAAAGAAAATGTATGCTGAAGAGCGGCTAAAATCTGAAGTCATTCAAGAGGCAATGGTAAAAAAGTGGTAAAGGCTTCTGAGCGCAAAGTATTGGCACACGAAGTCGTTAGCACAAATAAAATGAGTATTTCCTTAGCCTGTCGTACTTTCATGATAAGTGAAACATGCTATCGCTATACGCCAAAACTGTCTGATGAAAATGAGGAAATTGCAGGGTTGTTATTGGATTTAAGCCAATGTCAGCGTAATTGGGGATTTGGTTTATGTTTTCTATATTTACGCAATGTTAAAGGCTACACATGGAATCATAAGCGCGTTTATCGTATTTACCGTGAGCTTGCGAATAAAACCTAGAAAACGTCTAACAAGGGAGAAGCCTGAACCATTAGCTGTACTGTACCTGAGGCCATTAACGAATGTTGGTCAATGGATTTTATGCACGACCAATTATCTTATGGCAGAGGGTGTCGCTTGTTCAATGTGATTGATGATTTCAATCGCGAAGGACTCACAATAGATACTGACTTATCACTCCCCGCTGAGCGTGTGATCCGCTCGCTCAATCAAATTATAGAATGGCGTGGTAAACCAAAAGCTATCAGGTATGACAATGGGCCTGAATATATTAGCCATAAATTAGCAGAGTGGGCGTTAAATAATAATATTGAATTACGATTTATTCAACCAGGTAACCCGCAACAAAATGCTTATGTAGAGCGATTTAATCGTACGGTCAGGTATGACTGGCTAAGTCATTATATTTACAGTGATATTAGTGAGTTACAAGATAAAGCTACCGATTGGTTATGGACTTATAATAATGAACGCCCTAACATGGGCATAGGTGGCATAACACCCATACAAAGACTGGAAAAGTTAAACAACGGAAGTTCTACAGATAGCCTCTATTAAAAATGGGGGGATTACACACTCTTCGCTGCTTAAATACGCGACTGGAAAAATTGCAATAAATAACGTAGAAATAACAATATAATTATTTAACTTAAATAAATTTAATGTTAAATTGAATGTGTAATTTATTTCCCAAGGTTGGGACATAGTAAAAAAGGAATTATAATGATTATATCAAAGCATCTAACTTCTATACTACTCGATCAAAAAAAACCACATATAGCAATAATTTCTTTTTAATTAAGACATAGCATTTAATGAAATAACTATATTTTATTTAATACTTTAATTCACATACACAGTTTGTAAGTTCTAACCTGAACCCGTGTATTTTTATAATTAATTTAATGACTTTTATTATTCTATTTTAATTGCCGTATAAAACTCATTTCGTTAATTACCATTAGTACATACTTTAAAAAATCAAATATCACGTTACATCTACTGTGTTTTACTTAAAAAACTTAAAGGTGGTCAGATACTAAAAGTCATTTTTATTATGGTGTTGCTGGTTAAGCTACTTTTATTAGATTAAAAAATAGATACATACGTTACTTCGAAACCGTATATTAAAATAAGAAGGTTAAAAGGGAAATGAAACAATTATTTAAAGGCATATTATTTAGCGCATTTTTACTTCAGCTTAGTGCGTGCGGAGGCGGAGGCGGAGGCGAGGATAAAGCTGCAGAGCCCATATCTCCTCCACCTCCAGTAATAGAACCACCTAAAAATAACGTACCAACTTTAAGCTTTAGTACGTCATTAGAGCTTAATGAGCTAGAGACTAGCGCTGTAGAAATCACAGTTAGTGATGCGGATAATGATCCTATTTCGCTATCTATAACCTCGTCACATCCTAATTTAGTGGTTATTTCTGAAACTGACGGCGTAGTCAGCCTTACAGCCCAAGCTGTTGATGAAGACACCATAATAACTATCGAAATAGTTGCATCTGATGGTACCGATGAAGTGTCAGGTACACTTAATGTATTAATAAAAAACATCCCTGAAGTAGAGCTTGAACTTTCTGCCGCTAATCTAACTATCAATGAGCAAGAAAGTGGCAGCATTACATTTGAATCTAAAAATGGCACCGTCACAGTGGTGTCCGACAATCCCGCTATAGCCTCTGTAGAACGTATTGATAACACACTAAACGTTACGGGTGCTGAAGTTTTAGAAGATAAAAACGTTAACATAACTATCACTATTAATAACGCTGAAACAGGTAAATCACTCACTAAAATACTTACTGTATCGGTTTTAGATGTACCCGTTTCAGAGGGCGTTATGGAGATAACTATGCCAACTAATAGCGAAGGGGTTGTTGCTATAGAAACCTATAAAGAGAATGTGATACCAGTAAATTTAAGCTCAACGACCAATGAATCATTAACATGGTCTATTGAGAGCTTAGAAAGTAATGACGTAAATTACGCCGATGCGGTGATCGATATGATTGAAAGCTTTCATCCAAAAGATGGATCTTTCGTTATAACAACACGATCTATGCCTATTGGTATGCAACATTTTGATTTTTTATTAAGTTTACAAGTAACGAATGGCACCAAAAGCAGTATAAAAACATTTGTTTTAAGATTGGCAGATCCAATTAATAGCAAGCCTTTAATATCAATTAATAATAGTATCAGCGCTTTTGGTGTATTACCTATCAATACACCGACCAAATTTCAAATCACCTTTACTGACGACGCCCCTGAAAAAATAGAGATAGATCTGTTAAATACCCGAGTTTGGTTCGGCGATGCTGAAATATTTAGTTACACCATAGACGATATTAATAACACAATAACCGTTGATCCTGGTGACGCACAGATTGGTGAAGAATTTGGTATCTTTTTAGCTTATACAGATGCAAATATCAATTCATCTGATTATGGTGCCTTTAGGTTCATGGTTTCTCACGTAATGGGAGATTACGAAAAAGAAAATTTGGATTATCTGCAAATAGTTCATAATAAGCTTAGTGCGCTAAAGGAGTATCAATATCTAACCGATTTTTATACGCAAGTGTTAGAAAACAACAACCTGTTGAATCACTCTGAAGTTACATATTTTAATCAAGCAGCTAAGGTTACAGATTCAAGTAGTTATAGTATTGCAGTGAGTTCAATCTATACATTTGAAGCTAGAACTGTCCTTGGTACAGATGAAACGTGGGGTGAAGAAACTGCTGAGTCATATAAAGAATTAATCGATTCACAGATACAATCTGCTGAGACATTCTTTAACCGAAATGCACAAGTACTCGTTAATGAATTAGGGCTACGCTCTAATAATTTACTCCCGACATTTGAATTTGAAGAAATACTAAATTTATATGATACAGAAAACAATCTGTATAGCCGTTTTGCTGGTAACGTAAAATATGGCGAGTATGTGGATGGCAAATTTGTATTTTCTGATGAATATTCATTTCTAAATGCAATCATCGAAAAGTCAGTAGCAGATACAGCCACCGTGTTTGAGCATAAATAAAAGGAATTAAAAATGAAAAACTATATTGTGTTACCCGCAATACTTATGCTGTCAACTCCTTTAATGGCATCAGTAACAGTTGATAATATGCAAGTTGAGAGTGGGAAGGTTAAACAGAAACCGTTTAATTTAATTGTGACTTTTAAAGATAAGAATATACACAATTCACTATTATTGGATCCAAAGCTTGAAAGCGTGCTCAAAAAAGAAGCACAACTATCAAGTATGAGTCTGTCGAGCGTTAAATATAAATATAATGTATCAAGCGCCATTGATACTGCTTATGGTACAGCAAAAATGATATCGCTTAGTAATGATCATAATTTAAAGTTTTCGCATCAGCGTTCAATGGCTTTAGGTGCTGATTTAATTAAGGTCAATACACTCTCTTCGTTAGAAGCTCAGCAACTAGTTCTAAAATTACTCGCCTCAGGCGACTTTGAAAATGTAATGATAGATACCCCGGTGTCAAAACAAAATTATAATGATCCTTATTTTGACAAACAGATTTATTTTCAGCCACGTACCTTAACCAATCACTATGGCCAAGATTATGTGAAAATGCGTGAGCTGACCGTTAACAACTTGGGCAGAAAAATTCGCATAGGTGTTGCCGATACTGGGTACTTCCCTCATGAAGATATAGGTGAACTTATTGAAGGCTATGACTTTGTCACCTCAGAAGATGCATTGTTAGCAGAGCCAGAAATACGCGATAATGATCCTACCGATTTAGCATTCTTAGCTGATGGCACTCTTTGCCATGATGGTCATGGGCTAAGTGTTGCTGGCTTGATTGCAGCCGAAAGTAATAATGGTGTTGGTGTTACGGGTGCCGTTGACTCTAACAACGTTGAAATGGTCTATTCGCGCGTATTGGATTGTTTTGGTAATGGGAATACCTCAAACACTCTAGATGCAGTGGCGTGGATGTCAGGTGAAAGTGTTCCTGGCGTGCCTGATATTAAACAAAAGGTAGATGTTATTAACTTATCATTAGGTGGTTCTTCAGCGACAGGCTGTGATGAGTATAGACAAGCAATCTATTCTAAAGCGAGAGAAAGTGGCGTAGTCGTTGTGGTTGCTGCAGGTAACTCAAACACTGATGCAGAGACTTTTTTACCCGCTGCTTGTAATGATGTTATAACAGTTGGCGCAACAGAATTTGATGGCAGTAAAGCTAGTTTTTCAAACTTTGGTGAGCATATAGATGTGATGGCTGCGGGGAGCTCTGTATGGATGCTGTCTAGTGATGAATTTAGTGAACAGTTATATTTTCGAGGCAGTGGTACTTCCATGGCGACACCAAATATTGTCGCCGGAGTAAGTAATTTATTATTAACTTATAACCACCTAACCCCTTTACAGGTTGAGGAGATGTTAATTGCAAATGGCCAAGGGTATACACATAATTCACTGTGTGGACAACTGGGTTGTGGCAGTGGCGCTGTTGATATGGGGAATATAATGGATGCAATTCCAAGCCTACCTACTATTAATAAGTATACTAAAGTTCATCGCTACGAAGACTATAACTCTGAAGATAAAACTCAGTGGTTAACACAAATGGATAAGTTTACTAATGTCTGTAATACGGTTAAATATACTTGGGGTCAATTAGGAGGTATAACCGATAACATAACATATAAATTATATATGTTAGAAAACGATAAAATGGTTTACAAAGAAACTGTTAATTCACCTCAAAAAATATATGACCAAACTTTAGATATAGTTGTTGGTGTCCAAGCATGCTCACAAGGAGCTTGTGGCAATATAGTCCAAATGTCAGGCCCTGTTAGCAAGCCTAATTACTGTAATACAGAGTCCGCTATATAGATGTTAAAATGGGCCATTTGAAACCCTTATTCAAATGGCCTCCATTGTCAATATATTAGTAATATGACTAATTTGACCACAATCAGTTTAATAGCCGTGTTGGAGTTGTATTAAAGTTAGTATAGAAAATTTGCTTTAGCTCAATCAGTAGGAACGAGATAATGCTTAACTGTTGAATGAAAATATCAATATGCGTGATAATTAAAACTCACTAAAGGGTGGCCCTGTAACAATATCTGTGTAAGTACCCATTTTAAATATAGTCCGAAATGCGGTCTTCGAATTCAATCATGAAGTGATTCAAGGCCGATTTCCAATTTCTTTTTAGCATAGCCCATTTTTTCAATGATTGAGTGATGGCTAAGTGAAGTACCCATCGACGCCACTTCGTGTCGAGCAATAGGCTTCTATAGCTTAGCTTTATACTTGAAAGCTGAGTGATTAGCGACATGACTTTGGCGGCCAGCATACTGCCATTAAACTTTTGCATCGCTGTACGTTTAAATCTTCAAACACTAAAATTTCATTTTCATTGGCTATCTGTCGTAAAGTTTTATATGCAAAGTTGAACCTTTGCCTTGAGGTTTTACCGTGTAATTTATTGATGCATTGTTTAGTTTTATTCCAGCGATTTGAGCACTTATTTCGACGTGCTAGTTGGCGTTGCAATTGATTTAGCTTATCTTTCTACTGCTTTAAAAATTTCGGGTTATCGACCACATAGCCGTTTAAGCCAATAACCGTTTACTTCAAGTTAATATCAAAGCACGTAATTGAGTTTAAAACATGAAGCGCTGTTTTGCACTACACCTCTTGAGTGATGCTGCAATCCCATTTTCCGTGACGATATAGAACGGTCACGGTTTCTATTTTACTCGCAAGGGCACGATGTAAAATGATTGGGATTTTACCCACCTTAGGTGTGCGAGGAAAAAGAAAATAGCAGAGCTAGACGATGATTACCACTCACCCCTCCTAGAGCCTAGGATTAAAATGCGCTAGACGTGATACCACGTTATTAAAATAAACTTTAAAGTTGAATCTGCGAAGTAAAATACAGTATAATATAATTTAAAGGTAAGCCATTGTAAATAAGGAGCTTTATGAGTAATTTTAACGAGTATGTTGCCGCTGATACGGATGGAGATGGTTTCGTAGATGTTGTTGCCGCTGATACAGATGGAGATGGTTTCGTAGATGTTGTTGCCGCTGATACAAATGGAGATGGTTTCGTAGATGTTGTTGCCGCTGATACAGATGGAGATGGTTTCGTAGATGTTGTTGCCGCTGATACAAATGGAGATGGTTTCGTAGATGTTGTTGCCGCTGATACAGATGGAGATGGTTTCGTAGATGTTGTTGCCGCTGATACAAATGGAGATGGTTTCGTAGATGTTGTTGCCGCTGATACAGATGGAGATGGTTTCGTAGATGTTGTTGCCGCTGATACGGATGGAGATGGTTTCGTAGATGTTGTTGCCGCTGATACAGATGGAGATGGCATTATTGATACTGTAGGTGTAGACACTGATGGAGATGGCATTATTGATACTGTAGGTGTAGACACTGATGGTGATGGTGACATTGATACTGTAGGTGTAGACACTGATGGTGATGGTGACATTGACCTAGTAGCTGTTGATATCGACGATGACTATTAGTCTTAAATAAAAAGGAATAGAAATGCTTAATAAGATAAAAGAAAGTGCAACTAGAAACATGTCTTCAATTTCAGACAAAACAAAGGACGTTTCTGTAAATTTGAAAGATACTAGTGATGGTTTTACGGCGGCAGTTAAACAAAAAGCAGCTGATACAAAAGAAAATTTAAAAGACTTTTCAGCGTTATCAAAAGTAAAAGATTTTACTACTGCTTCGGTAAAAACTGTTGAAGATATAGATGCTGAGTTGATTGCATCTAATTCGCAATATGAAATTAACAATTTTAGAGTTTCGGCGACCGCGGGTGTAACAGCTGGGATGACTCTCGATATTCATTTCGTAAAAAATCAAGGAGCAAAAGAGTTATCTCAAAATGCATCTCGATTTCTTATTGTAAAAAACCCAAATACAGGTAGTGTTATAAAAGTAGCTAAAGCTGCTCTTGCTAATAAAGAAACTGTGAAAATAAAAGACCCAAAAACAGAAGAAGTATTAACAATAAACGCTAAATCGGGAAAAATTATCGACCCTTTAATAATACCTCTGTAAGTACAAATTTTAAATCTTAGACCGCTAGGTCGATACTACAATATTGGCCTAGTTATTTATCATTAGCTATTATCGACACCCAAAGCTAACTAGTTGGAATCCCTCAGGTTTTAAACTGTAAAAACTCTTTTTACACAGCATATTCAAGTGTTTGTCTTAGCAGCTCTGAACGAAACCACACTTCATTTATCTAACACAACGAAAGACCGCTTGTTCAAATCATCATTAACACAAATATATAATACCAGCGACGAAGAGTTTACAGAGTAACTACTACTGACTAATTAGCACCAAGAAAAATTCGCGGAGGCTAAGCAGCTCCTTTTCACTTTCAGTCAGCTCCGTTATCTAAACTTAACAAAGTGTCCATAAACTCGCGTTCTTTAGGAGACAAAGAGCTCATCGCTTTTCTTACATTTTCTTGATAGTTCTGTAATGTAGCTTTATCGCTTTTAATAGCATTGTCTAGGGTCTGCTCATATTTAACCAATAGTGCGCTAAGTTTCTCTGTATTTTTCAGGTTAGCTTTATGAGATGAATACGCTAGATAAAGCGCAGCACACAGGGCTAAAAAAGTTGTCATATCAACCTTGAAAGTAATAAGTCTTGGTTTTTCTTGTTCTGTCATGCGCCTTTCTCCGTTAATAAAGCGAGTTTAAATTTGATTATTTCAGCTTGTTTCACAAGGTCAACTAATTGCTGACTTTCTTGAGAATGAAAATATTGAAGTGAAAAGAAAATACCGGCCATCATGATGATCAGGACTATATTTTCGCCCATAAAGTCAAGTAGCTTTTTTGTTAATTTATTCATTGCAACCTCACTCCGCAGTTTGGTAATTCTTCATAATTGTTATACACGCCATTGATTGAATCACTGATAAAATCACTATTCATAGTACCCATCACAAAACAGCGATACCTATCTGAGCGCTCAAGTTCTAGCAACAGTATATTGGCGTGGCCTTTAGCCACTAAACTCTGAATAAAGTTCAGTGCAGCTGTGTTGTTATTAAGGTAAGTACGCATGCGTTTTTCAATCTGCGGCAACAAAGAGGTTTTGGCAATATTACCGCTGGCCAACTCTAACCAGTATCCTGGATCATTAAGGTTACGGATATATTGCATAGCGAGCTTACTCCAATCAGGGTCAAAAAATACGCGCTGCTCTAGCAACAAACCAATATTAGGATCTTCTGAAAAGTTTGGAATACTTACCGAGCTGACTTGACCATCAGCTAATCGCAATCCCATATACATGCCTACGTTCATATCTTGGCTTAATATGGTGATATTAGCATCGTAGGGTTCAATTATTTTTCCTTTACCCATTAATTCTGGCACAAAATCAAAGGTGTCATTCAAGGCGTTATCAAATTTTCGAAGTGCGCTTAGCTGATATGATTCGTCTAAAGGTATACTAATTTTCCCTGCGTCGATTACACTTTCTGTGCGGTAATTTAAGCGAGAAGGCTTTTCGATCAGTTTCCTTACACTTTTTACAAACTCAAGATCTCGATATTGCGAGTAGATGCCGCTTTCTGCATCTAATACGTAAGCAAACCCGATTGTAAAAGCTTTGTCGAAGGTATCTATTGAGCTGAATTCTTTGGCGAAACGTGTCATCATATTTTGATAAGAGTTATCGCTAGTCATCGACACAGCAATTGGCATTATTAACAAGCTTGTACCTGAAAAGAGTGCAACCACTAAATAAGCTTTATGCTTATGCCAGTAATAAACACATATCTTAATAAACAGCAAGACAATTGCTAATAAACTTGCAGCAATACTCACTGGCGGGATCACCGCCAATGTAACGGCATTTTTTCCCAATTCAAACATTGAACCACCCGGGGAAAACGCAGCCGCAGCCGCAGTCGATGTTGCCATTTTTATAAACGAAATATTATCTTGGCTATCAAGCCATAGCTGTTGATAACGGCTTTCTGAAATTCCCGCTGTAAATGAAGGGAGATAAAAATCTTCCCCTAAAATCCTTTGCGCATGAGTTTTTACAATCGGTAGTTGAGCAAAGGCGACTCTATCAAGACCTGGCTTTTCTAATGCAAAACGAGAATTAGGTATATAGTTTTGCCAGCTTTTTTTAGCTTGCCCGCGATAACCCTCAACAATAATGTTACGAATACTCGATATGTCGTTTAAACGCCAATCATTGTCAATCGCCGTGCCCGCTTTTTGGATGGATTGAACAATAAATTGCCTCGCTTTATCTGATGCAAAGAATTGTTCGTAAGTAACTTCCTCTTCAATTTCAAACGCCATATGAACAAAGTGCTTTCGGCCTTTTTCAAACATAATTTCAAGTGAAGGAGTAGACTTCATAATTTTGGTTAAATTAATATCATCAGTGCTCAAATATATTCCGAAGGCTTTACCGCTTTCAAACTCAAGCCCGTTTAAATAGTTTGCAAACAACTGCTTTTGTTCATCTCTACACGTTGAATTACAGCGCGAGCTACCCCACTTTTTCCGGTATTTACGCAATGTATCTCGAATAGTTCCGTTCTCTGCGTATTGTTTGTTGTAGTCTTTAACACTTTTTAGACCTTCAACATAAAGCCGCCAATGTGAATTTACTGCTTCGTTAGCATTGGTAAGCAGAGTATGAATTTGCAATTCAATTTTTGAAAAGTTTTTTTCTTGATTGTAGAGCTTGTAATAGGCTTCGTTAGCACGCTTATAAAGACTATACTCTTCTTGAAATAAGCGATCAAATTGTCTAATTCTTGTAACACCATCATTTAAGAAAACCTCTTCTTGACGGTTTAAAAGATAATGATTGGCCATGTTTTCTAGGTTAGATTCAATTAAAGAATTAAATCCTGTCGAGAAATAGGCAAGTGATGGGATAAGCGCAACAAATAAGTCTCGTCTAGCTTCGTCTTGGGCAATTTCGTCAAACTCTGGAAAACCTTGAATCTGAACGGCTTGGGCAAGGTAAGCTTCTTTATAAACAATGGCTCTGACCGCAGCTAATTTCCTTTTGTTACTTGTAGTGTCAACAACTGCATCGACACTCAAACGTAGAAATGGGATTATTAAAAGCCAAATCAGCAATAAGACTAATGGTCTCACTAGCCACTTACCGTATTCATTTATTTGTGTGTCACTGGCATTAGCTCCACCACCGAGTATGTTAAATTTTGTCGGTTTAACAAAGCTAACGATAGCAAGTGCGAGACCAAACCCCGATAGCACTCTGCCAAATAACTCTAGTCGTTCAGCAGCAATTCGCTTATCGCCCATGATGCTTGACAGCGGTTGTGAATATAAATCGATTAAAAGTAAGTTTAGCGATAATTCAAATGCGACATAAATGCTGAAACAAACCAACAGAACGGTAAGCTTTAGGTGTTTTGTAAAGTGCTCTGCTATGGTGAGCTTCTGGCGTTGAGTCATGGTTTATGTCTACTTCTTTGATTTCTTTTCGATAATAAATGGACCATCGCTGATTAAATCACTAGCGTCTTGTTTGCGCTCAAAACAGTATATATAGTCGGGGTTTAAGTGTGACATTGTTTGGCAACTATCCCTATTGATGCCTTTTAGGTAGGCTGAATAGTTCACTGTTTTAGCATCAATGGTAAGATATTGACCTTGTGACATTAATACTTTCTGGTGTGTTAATTGATTAAAATCAGCATTACTTGGTAGGGAGAGTACAAGTTCAGCAAGACTGTCTGTAGGCGTATATTCAGTCTGTGCTTTTGTAATAAAGTCTGCATTTTTACTGCAATCAGCTAGCACATCATTGCCTACGATAAGCGCTCGTTCTAAGCCTTTAATCTTTGGCTTTATTGAGGTGATGAGTTGTGTTCGATTATTTGTGAATAGCTGCTTCGCATAACTCTCTAGATTTACTAAAGCGCTTTGGGGTGTGTTTTCGGGTACTTTTAAAATAATTAAGTCTTGTTCATTAAGGCGTGTCTTTAACTTACTCACAACACCTGATAACATTTCTTTTGAATCTTTATTTGTCTGCGATTTGATTAAAAACCAATTGTTGTCTGCGGTGTTAAGCTCTAAATAAAACCCCGACAGTAAATCACGGTGTTTTCCGACAAAACTAGGCATTACTGTATTAGATGAAACACGATAGTAGAGTTGTGCATTGCACAAGCCTGCAAACATCGGTAAGACTTGACCGGTATCAGAAATCACTAAATTACGCTGTTTCAATGCATGTAATAGTCGCTGATCAGATGGCAAGGTGCTGCTGTGTTGATAGCCTTGTTGAATTTTTATTTTCTGCTTATAGACTTTGGGGATCATTTCTCTTGGATCAGTACTTGAACACGCTGAAAGCATCAGTAAAATGACTACATAAAGTCCTAAATATCGTGTGTTTTTTAGCATCCTTGCCTACCCTATTCATCACTGTAAATTTTAATTTTTTATTAGTTATAGAGTTTTAGATTAAAAGCCAATGAACTCAATGGCTTCCAATTGTAGTCCAGATTAATAATTACAGCAAGAGGATTATTAATCGACTAATGGTTCACGTAGTGTTCAGGTCAAGGCAGAATATTTACTTGCTCATATGAAAGTGTTCTGGTAATCACCCACCAAATAACCACGGTTTAATCTCATCATAATTTTTTAAATACAAAGGTCTTTCTAGGGGGTTGCTATCTTTAACGTGTTTATCAATTAAATGAAACAGGAGATAGTATTCAGCCATAGCCGCTCTTACTGTGACTGAAAAGCTCTCCCCCCGTCCTTTATCCATCATGATTACATTCTTTTGCTCACATGTTAAACTCGGTTGCGGCGCGATATGTAATTCAACTGACGTCATCCATGCAGTGTCTTTTTCAGCATCAATGGTCGAAGGTGAAACTAATTTAGCCTGCGTTATTCTACCTAGATGAAAGTCCCTAAATTCTCTTCTAAATTCATCGAATGCTCTACAATGCCAGCGTACCCCGCTATCAGCTAATGCTATTGGATGTATTATTCGCTCTTTACCGGCAGGTTGAGATAGTGAGTAATATGTAATTTTAACAGCGTACTTTTTAGTAATAGCTTGGGTAATCATTCTGACAACTTTAGGGTCAACAAAGCCTGTATATAATGGGCCAAAGTCGATTGCCAATGCTCCCCAATAATCAGACTTATAAACTTGACTATTGATCCTTAAAAAGGCTGCATACTCTTGCCATGAGCCATCTATATAATGACACGAAAAAGATGCTGCAGGTTCATACCTTTTTAAGCTTTTATTGTAGATGAGTGTATCTGGGTATAGCTCTCTATACTCAGTTAAGCTTTTAGTAATATTACTAATGGTAACTTTAAACAATTTCGCTAAAGTTGATGCATTTACTACACCTTCCCAATAAGCAAACATTTCAATCGCTTTTAATCTGGATCCTTTTGTACCTAAGCCCCCATTGATCATTATATTTTCACGCCTTTTATTAAACCAAGAGGAGTACTGTGAGTGATGAGGTGCTCCTGTGTAATTGCTAACTTTCTCTTTTGCATATCTTCTAACATGGCTTTGATCTGTGGGGGTGTTTTTTGACAGTTGATTCTTCTAAACAACTGAGGAAACTGTTTTTCGAATTCTTCAGCTTTTGATTTCATTAAAATACTGTCAGATAAGAATGTCGGCACAACTATGTCTGTATAGCAGTATTGAGAATATTTCAAAGCCATATCAATGCCTGCAGCATCATAGTCAAAAAAGATACCAACATTAACACTGGGGTTAAGTTCATTGAGTATTATTTTAAGGTGATTTTGGTTTTCACCATAGCCTTTAAATAAAATAAGTGCATTTTGATATTCCTTAGGAAGATGAGGAATGACCTTATCCCAGTTTGTTATTAGCTCACCATTTTCCACAATCAATAATGTATGAATCTTAGTAATATCTAGTTTCTCATAACGCATTGAATAAACGATGCCTGGTTGAACATGTACCGTTGAACCAATAACGGGGATCGGCGCTTTACCTGCCATAGACAACATCCCATCAAAAACGCCTCCTCTCGCCCATTTTTCATTTTTCAGCTTTTTAGCTGCAATAAACCGAGTATCAACATCTAAGTCTATAGCTAATAATGGTACTTCGAGTGCATTATCAAAGTACTTTTCAATGTAAGCTAAATTTTCAGCAGTAAAATAAATTTTCTTATTTCTGATATCTGCTATGTCTAGCTCTTCTACTATCGTCTTAAGAACAGCAGACTCATTAACTACTCGCGGAGATTTCTGAATTAATCGCTGAGCAGCCCGCACGGTCTTTTTATCTAATTTCATTTGAGACCTTTTTAAAAATTATGTCTGTGACATAAACAGTCCCATCGAATGGAGGGATTATTTCTCTTAACTCCTGCACGTTTGCAATTTTTAGAACGGATTTTCGCTGAGCTTCAAAGTAGCTCGTTATCATCAACATCCAATCTTCAACGCTTGAGGCAACTTTTAGTTGGTAATATGCCTTTATCGCAGAGAGATCGTCAGTGTGTTCACTATCGAATAATGCATCAAAAAAGAATTCTACATTTTCAATCAGAGAATCAATTTTTTCATCAAGTTCAACACCTCGCTCATCCGTAATAACAACGCTTTCATCCTCGGTATTTAATTGATTAGGCGTGCCTCCAGATTTTTTTAGCGCTGATAAAGACGCATCTATCAATAGATCTTCATCTCTCGCACTATCTAAATCGCCATAACCACCTAAAGGTAACTTTTCAGCAATAGATACACAAACAGGCAAATTCAAAAAAGAGGATATATCGGGTCTATAACCTGGCTCTGATGTGTATTTACCATGAAACGAATCAATTAATTTATTTAATCGTTGAGCACTTTTATCTTTCATCAGTTTATCTAGCATTTTAACCAATTTACGGTTACTCGCAGCTAAATCTTTTAAGCATTTATCGACATGGGCTTTTAAAACTTTCATAAGCAACCTTTCAAGTTGAAGGTCAACCCCTACCCAGCTATTCATTTTATCGACGCTTAACTGATTGAACACATGGTTTAACTTTGTTATTTCTTGTTTACAACGAGATGTTTGTTTAATTTTTTCATCAATGTCGCAAACGACACTAAACTCATCACCTATAATGTGATGAAACATATTAACGGTGTCTGTTAGCGTATCCATCAACTCCATAACTGTTTCACGTATCTCATCAAAGAATCGCTCACCATCACTATAACGGCGAGTTTTAGCTTGTTTATAACTTTGGATGGTATTTTCTAGGTCCTCTATCAACCCTGAAAAAGCGCCATGCCTTTCTCTAAACCGGTGCCTGCTTGTGACATGGTCTAATAACCCACGGACTTTACTGTGTAACTGAACACCTAGTGACTCATCTAAATAATAGGCTAATCGGTTTTTGCTCAAAGAGTTAATCACTTGCTCATTTTCTGGCAAGTCTTCAATTTGACCTCTTGCGATATAACAAGACTCATCGATAACATCTATATGCTTATTGAGGGCTCTGATGGCAGCCTTTGAATCTTCTTTTCTTCCCATTAGAACAACTCCGCTTGTTCTTCATTACCATCACTTTCGCCTTCGATGCCCTCATATAGTTTTATAAACTCTAGTTGATCGTAAATTAATGACCATTTTGCCGTGGCTATATAGACAGATCCGCTGCCGCCTATTGAAGTCAGGTACTTTTCATCTACTAAATGTTGCAATATTGAACGCAGTTTCGTTTTCGTTTCAGTCGAGTTTTGTGCTCTTTTAAACTTATGTGCAATGTTCTCTAACTGCAACTTAAGTGATGATGACTCTTCTATCGCAGCAAGTAATGCAGATTCCTTAACTCTCATGCCTGCTTCTATCGGCCTTGATTCATGATCTGCATTACGGACTAAACGTAACCAGTCAATTAACCCTTCTAAATTAATAATGATATATTCAAAGTGTTTTTCAACAGCATTTCGCTTTGTTTTATCTTCAATCGAACTGAACACACAATAAAACCCTTTGCGATCTCTCGTTCTGGCGACCTTTCTACCTATACGGTGTAGGAAATTATTTACTGACTCTTCATTATCTGGCGTATCTAAATATGAAAAACAGTCTGAATTTGACACCTCACAGACGATATTTTGATTTAATAATGCTTCAATACAGTGTTCAAAACGACTAGACATTAGCGTCTCTCCCCACAACTTGCTCTACTCTGTAGGTGATCAGAGGATTTTGCTTGCTTGTTTTTCTAGATACATATTTCTTTATGCCTAAAATTTTATCCACATGATTTTTAGAAGTAAAATATCTCAATAGTACAACCGATGGATTGGGCTGCGCGCAAAATAGTGAAATATTGTTCTGATCCATAAAATCAAAAAGGAGCATAACATTTTCATCTGACAGCTCACCGAGTTCATCTAGAGGCCAATGAATCGTGATGTTATGATCTTTACACAAATAGCGCGTCATTCCACAGAAAACGACAATAACAGCCAATTTTGAAATACCCGTACTACTGATGCTTTTTAAGTCTGCATCCGTTCTTATATTTACTAATCGACCGTTCTCTGTCATAGAAATATCAATATCCACTAAAGACTCAATGGAGCTTGAAATTTTGCTGCCTTTCAGTTCAGAAATAACACTGGAGAAAGTCGTTACAAAATCTTTTTCAGGTAAATTATCTTTGCCTAGCTCCCCCCAGCGTTCCCAAACCCTATTGAATGCGATTAACTCAGACCAAAGATCAAATTCATCAACTTTTGAAACAAGCTCAATTTTAATATCATCTAATGCATTGAAATTGTTTGAAGTATTGATTTCTTTAACTAACTTAGCAGACACATTTTTTACTTTTTTCTTTAACCCTGTGAGTGCTTGGTAAAAGCGGATATACCTTTCACCAACCGTTTTTATTGATTCCAAAATAACGGCTTTTATATCGGGTATTGACTCTTCGATTAACACTTTGACATCGACTACGCTTTCAATATAAAGGTCTTCACTGAACTTTTCATGCGCCGATACAGCAATGCGCTGCTCTTCCATACTGCGCCAAATATGCAGAACCTTATTATTTGATTTCCCTGTGACTAATAATATTTCACCTACTTTTTTAACCGCTGAGCTAATTTTCCATCTGAGTGTTTTAATAGACGTTACAGACTCTTTCGCTGATTGGATCATCATCTCGATTGGTATTGAGTCATCTAATTGCGCCGGTTGATGACCCACTGGGATCAGCTGACTATGTAATTCAATATCCTCTAAAGCAGAATCAATAGCAGATTTCATCTGCTCTAGTTTTTCAATTGCCCTGTCCAACTCATTTAATACTGAGTTTTTCTCTTCAATAGTGTGCTTGGACTTTTCAGTCACTGTTGTTATTTCTTTTTCAATTTGCGAAATGCTTTCATTGAGCAGTGATAGCTCTGACTCATACAACTCAACTCTACCCCAGGTAGACGATTCCCATACCTTATAATCAGAAATAATGTGTGAGAACGCTTTTACCTCTGTATATTTCGCTTCTGACTCTTCTTTTCTCTGTTTGGCGGCTTGAACCGTTTTTGGGTCGATATCCTTATCTTTCAGTACACAATTAAATGCATCTTTAAGTTCAATTAGACGCTGTTTCAAGTCATTTTTAATCACCGTTATAGCGTCTTCTTTCGCTGAAATTGTTTCAACCATTTGCGAGTACGCTGCAGAGGCATTTGCTTTAAAGGCAATAAGCTCTTCTTGATACTGGTGATGAATTTCTAATTCTTGTTTTTTTGTTACATTATCAAATTGATGCTGATCTTCAATGGCTTGCGTTATTTGATTATCGAGTACTCGTAACCGGCTAGACACATCTTTATTAATAGTGTGTATTGTTGCTTTTTCTTGTAGTTCAAACTTACCAATATCGTCTTTATACCTTTGCTCATCTCGCAGTAGTTTGTCGATACCTAGACCAATAGTATTCACATCATTATTTAAAGTTGAGATCTTTTTATCTATCTCTTTAATATCTGTGATTAAATTATCAATTTCACGACCTATTTCTTCTCGCTGTTGGCTTAATATTTCATCCGACTGCGCTTCTTCTGGCAGTAGTATATTCTCTAAATCAATAAGCACACCATAAAAAGAGCTATGCTCTGAAGCATCCGCAATACCTGGCGATAATGTTTTGAGCGTGAGTAACTCTGGCCTGATCACTTTACCAATTGTTGAACGCCAACTTTTTAAATTTTGGTTTAAATAACTGCGGACAGTACCATCCTCTGGGGTTAATCGGTGTGTGATCTCAATTCTTTTATTTCTTTTATTGTCTAATTCATTATTCTTTTGTTTTCGCTGGGCTAATAATTTATCTCTTTCTTGTTTTTTATTATCTAGCTGCTCTTGCGCATTCTTTTGCTGTACATAAAGCTCGTTAATTAAAAAGCGATTTAACTCCACTACTTTTTTCTTAAGACTATCTAACGAACTCAGCTCCTCGTGTGTGTAATTACTCGCTTTTTGATGTTCAATCTGTAATGAATGAACAGCTTCCAATAATGCTTTACTTTGAGTGTTTCGCTTTTCCTTAAGCACATATTGTTTTTGGTTAAATTGTTCACTCTTTTGCAATTCTTTTTGCTGCGTTTCGAGTTCAAGTTGATGTAAGCTTTCTTGGAGTTCACTTATCTTTTGCGTTAACGCTAACTCTTCTCGGTTTGCTTCCATTTCATGTTTACTTACTTCTGCATCGTAAGCCTGCTTCTCAGAGTGAGCAGACTCTAGTAATGCTTTAAAGTGTTTTGCATCCTTTTCAGCTTTATCTTCTAAGGAGCTTAAACCTTCGTATTCAGCTATTTTAGATACAATGTCGACTTCTCTATCCCATTTTTCACGCGCATCGTAAATGCTATCGATTAAACTCTTTTTAGTTTCGGCTTTATTAAAGTCCCTCCCAAATGCTGAGTTAAGCAGTGATAACTGCTCTTGGAATTTTTTAACGAGTTCACTTTTTTCAATTTTAAGCTGCTTTCTCTTGAGGCTTTGCTCTTCTAGCAGATTTACATTCGCGGATAGCTCTTTTTTGAGCTTATTTTGGTATGAGAGCAAGTAGCCCCATGACTCTTTTAGCGCCTCATATTGAGCAATTGATTCTGAAAATTTACCTTTGTGCTTTTCCAGTTCAATTAACGTCTCAATACTACTAACATACTCCATATCTTCTTTGTGATAAGGCGCTTCACCTATTTCAATTTGATCGGTTAAAAAACTGTCAACAACCATCAACTTAAATTGTGCTAAAAGCTTGTCATGACGCATGAGTACTGATGACAATGAGTCTATATGCCTCATCTGTGAGTCACTTGAACATAAAGAGTACTGATGCGCTAACGGGATAAGTGAACCTTCTGTTCTTCGGCGTGTTCTTAAGCGTTGCTTATCATTTTGTATGATTGATCGATAATCAATACTCGTCGATATTTGTTTTGAAACATCATACTTGTTAGATACACATTCTCTTAACCATTTTTTTGCGTTACCACAATCATGCAATGCATCTAACATTGCTTGACCAAATAGAGCTTCACTGGCTGGCGCATCGACAAACCTATATGCTATTGAGTCGTTTGAGCGATATAGAACAACGCACTTATAGTCCCCTGCTTTTTTATATTCGAAAACAATCATGGATTTTTTTGTTGGTAAATAATGATTTACAAAAGAGACTTTACCCGCAGCCCTATCTACCACCTTACTGGGCTCTATACCGTAAAATACCGGTATAAGACTAAGTAACGTCGTTTTACCAGCTCCGTTCCCCCCTGTATTATTTGTATGGCCTAAGCATTCAACCCCCGTTAATCTTCCTTTAAAGTATGAATGATGCAGATATATTTCTACTAAACCCGTTTCCATGTTGATTCACCAAAGCTTAATTAAGTACATTGTTTTAATGTACACCAAAGTGATATGGTTAAAAACTGTGCATTTAAACAGTGTAATTACTCGACAACTTTTAACTCAGACTAAACATAAGATTATGCAGTATACTTCGCTCTGATCATGAGGTTTTCTCGGCAATTTAAGATAAAATTTATAAACACGAGTTACATCTTATATTCCATAGTGTTTAGATTTAAGATTGACCCTTAAGGTATTAAAACACTTTGAAATACTACCATTTACCATCAAACGTTGATTTTTAACAAAGCAATATTTCGTTACTCAAGTACTGTCATTAAAGGAAATGAAACTAGTGTCCTTAAATTGAAGCCCTCAGCTGTTTTTAGAGCTGAATACAAAGTAATGGCAAAAGCCACTCATAGATTCCCTTCAAATACTTGATTTAAAATACGTTGAGCAGTAAGTTCAATTAATACATTTCTCTCGATACACGTATTAATACTGTTTTTAAGTTTATTACTGTTTAACGAAACGTTTTTAACAGTCAATAGAAAACGACCAATGTTTTGAGTAGTCATGGAATGGATAAAAATACCAATGCGCCCTCCCCACTCTAAAAGGAATTTAAATTAATGTCATATCCTGAATACCTTTCTAATTATTATAATGACTTGCTCTGCTCTCAAAAAACGCCACTGCTCATTGAGCTAACGGCAAAAGAAATACAAAAGCTACACAACTTTCAGAGCGAAGATGCTAAATACTTCCCTCTTTCACTCGCCGAGCGTATTTATAACCAAGAAGACTCAACAAAAGGGAGTAATATTTTCATTATTGATGGGGATAATGTTGCCTCAGGAGAGCGTTTTTTATTACTTGAAATACTCCTTGAGAAATTACGTGACGACGTCAAGGGGATCAAGAGTTTAGCGACACTTAAAGAGTCTTTAAAAATGGCCGCTTCAATGGCCAGCGGTGGGTTAATAAATGATTTTTTTGGAAGCTATCTAGATAAAGGCTTAAACTTTCTATTCAATGAGGCCAGTGAACAATTTTCCAGTTTATTGACAGATGTCGTCGTCGATCAACTTGACCTTTCCAAGACAATTCTCAGCGGTGTCGAAGGTGTATTAAGTGATAGCGCCGGTATTAAACTGGGCGATATTGTTAATAAAATCAGCCTGCAGCAGTTACACTTATCTGCATCAGCGAAGTCCGAGCTGGCCGCCTTATCAAGCACCTTTTCTAAAAGCCTAAGCATTGATGCCTTTCAGTTAGCTTTTAAGCTGCTGTTAGCAATTGCTCTAGATGCACCCAAACTTATTTATATCAACAACCCTCATAAACTTGATAACAGCTCAATTGGCTTACTTTCATTGTTATTTTCTTTTGCTAAAAATCAAAAAGATCATGATAAACATATCGGGCTCTCTGTTATTTACACCTACACTGATGAAGCATTTAGTTTGTATGGTGAGGTTGATGAAGTATTGCACCCCAAACAACAGTTATTGGTTGAACAACGACGCTTTGCCCAACGCTATGCCATGTTAGAAAAGCCCAGTAGTGATATTCCTATGGTCGCAGTTAAGTCATCCTTGTTTGTGGGGCGGCGCGACGAGCTTGAACAGTTAAATAGGCACTTTACAGACAGGCAGCCAACTACTCTATCTGTAATTTCGGGTGAGCCTGGTATAGGTAAAACAGCCTTAGTCAATCAACACTTAAACAACATTCAGGCGCACGATGACATTATTGCCCTCACCCTCGTGAATGAGGTTGGGCATAGTTCTAGTAATACGGGGCTTAGCTCATTAGAAAAGAGCATTATCGATGAAGCTAAGCGTATTGAGTTATTGGTGGGCTTAAAAGACAAAGGAGTTAACTTTTTAAAAAGCATGGCCTCAAAAGACAATGCTTACAAAGCTATTGGTGTCATTTTCTCTGGTGCAGACAAGGCATTAGCCGTTGCTGATACTGGGTTTCAGCGAATAAATGTAGATAAACACATTCAACACGTTCAGCAAATCGGTATAGGAGATATAGATAATAAACAGGGTGATGCAAAACAACAGCAGTTTGATAAATTAGATAAAGCCCTTATCAAACTCAAAAATATTAGCTCTAACAATTTACCCATTGTGCTGTTCATTGATGACTTGCAATGGATAGATGATACTTCAAGCGAGTATATCTTAACGCGTTTACTACAGCAGCCTGACTTATATATCGTTGCAACATTACGTCCAAGTGATGGTGCTACAGTCTTTAAAAAGCATCTTACACATCAATCGTTACATACTTATTCATTAAAGCTATTGAAAGCGTGCCAGGTAAAAGGCTATGAAGCTTATAGTGAAGAAGTGGAAAGTGAATTACGCCCTGCTATTATCCCACTGGCTGGTTTTGATAAATCAGTGCTTGAAGCGCTTATCAGTCAGGTAATCAAGGGTGAGCCATCGCAACATGCGGCATTGACCAATTCAATTTTTACCGCGCTGTCAGGTAATGAAGCAACAGAGGTCAATACATTATTTGCAGTTGAAACCATCAACATGCTGTGTGATAAAAAGCTCTACGGTGAAAACACGTTCGAGCGACTCATTTTAGATGCTCCACTGCGCTTTAATCCAGAGCTTAAAAATATTGAATCAACGCTAACAGAGACCTTTTCGACTCTGCAAGCTAAATATAAGGACTCATTAGCACATGTAAATGAGCTAGCCTCTGGGCAGCGGTTTAATTTAATGGCGTATGCAGTGCTTGAAGAGCGCTTGCACCTATTAAAAATCCATTTTACTACGCATGGCAATGCTGCCGTCAATACATTACTTTTTTCATCTTTGCTTGGTGCCCCTTTTTCGTCAGACATAGTTAAGAAATCGCTTGAAGCTATAGCACACAATAACAACGTATTACTTGCACCATTACGGGCGCACATTAATCAGAGCGACCAAGAAATCGGATTAACCGCTGAGCACTACGTTATTATCGATGAGGTCTATGAAATATTAAGCCGCTTTGCGCTCACTGGAGATAAATACACGTACCGCCATGGTTTACTCAATATATTCCTTGAAAAACAAGTTGAATACCTGCTGGACACTGTGTTTATCGAAGAAAATCAGCAAGCGAAAGAAGCACTGTTTAAGCTAATACTCTCAGTAATAGCACACGAACATAAACAGCAACCTTTTTATGGCAAACCAGATCTGAACCTAAATTACGCCTGTTTTGAGCAGTTAATTTTCTTTAAAATGACAGAACAAAAGCTATTGAGTATTTGTTATCAAATCAACCCAAAGCAATGGGCTATTAGCTATGCTGTTAATCTGAGGATCTTAGCTAGTTGCTATTACGCTAGTAATCAAATAACTGAGTCCATTAGATTAAATAAGAAATCGATAGCTATTTGTAAGCAATTTTATGCCTATGATAAAAAATCTTGGGCCAAAAATTATACTATCGGTTTGAATAATTTAGCTTTATGCTATGGAAAAAACAATCAATTGGCACATGCAATCCCACCACTTAAGGAATCATTATCTATCCGTAAGGAATTATACGAGGACAATGAATTCTTATGGAGTAGCCATTACGCTTTAAGTCTAAATAATTTGGCATATATTTATTGTGAAAATAACCAATTTTCTGAAGCTACGGTACTACTGGAAGATGCACTAAATGTATATAAAGGTTCATATAAAAATAATGAGGTCATCTGGGCTCAAAGCTATTCTAGGTGTCTAATAAACTTAGGGGTATGTTATGAAAAATCCCATCAATTGACAAAAGCAATAACCTTTAAAGAAGAAGCTCTAAATATTCAAAAAAAATTATATGTTGAGAATAAAACTTCTTTCGCTAAAAGTTACACTATTAACCTGATTAGCCTAACACTTAGCTATAATACAAATAAACAATATAATCAAGCCATTTTACTTGCAGAAGAAGCTCTTGCTATTGTAAAAGTATTATACCAAAAGAATACTGAAAATTGGACTGAGAATTGGGCTGAAACCTATAGCCATGTTCTAATTAACTTAGCACAAAGTTACTTTTGTGTTGGGAAATTGCAGCAAGCAATTAAACTTGAGGAGGAGGCCATATCAATTATTAAGCCATTATACCTGGATAATAACGCAGTTTGGAGTAAAGAATATACCACAATCTTAAGTGGAATAGCGGATAGCTATGAAAGTAATAACCAATTAGATTTGGCAATTATGTATCGAAAAGAATCCGTAGATATTCTTAGGCTACTATATCAAAATAATAAAATGGCTTGGGTAGAAGACTATGTGATGAGCTTAAATTGTTTAGCTCTGGCCTATAAAAAAAATAAACACTTGTTAGAAGCCTTTGACCTTATAAGTGAAGCTCTTTGTATTAATAAAGCACTCTATCAAGAAGACACGAAATCGTGGGCTGAAACTTACATGGCTACCTTGAGTAACCTATCATTAATTTATTATGATGATCAAAAAATTGAAAGCGCTATCGAGCTACAAAAAGAAGCATTAGATATTTGCACTAATCTATATAAAGAGAATAACAATGCTTGGTATGAAAATTACATTCAGCACCTTAGCCACTTATCACTTTTTTATTACAATAGTAATAAACTTCCACAGTGCGCTGAACTTCAGGGGAAATTACTACCTATTTATAGGCAATTATACCAAAAAGGTTTAACAATTTGGACTGAAAATTATATTCAAAGTTTAGATCTTTTATCAAAAATTCACTCTGACAACAACAAGCTATTGCAATCTATAAAACTTAAAGAAGAAACCTTGGATATTTATAGAAAGCTATACCTATTAGAGCAAGATGTATGGACTGAAGACTATATTATTTGTTTAAGAAGCTTGGTATCGATATATAAAGAAAACAACAAATTACCACAAGCGGTAACCCTACAAATTGAAGAAGTATCCACTCTTAAGCTTCTTTATAATGGTAATAACACAGCATGGGCTGAAATTTATACTGATAGCTTAGATAATTTAGTTGTGAGCTATTATAAAAATAATCAATTACCACAAGCGATTGCGCTTCAAATTGAAGCGTTAACGATTCTTGAGGTACTTTATAATGACAACAATACTACATGGGCTAAAAAGTATATCAAAGCCTTAAATTACTTAGCATTGTTCCACAAGAAAGATAATAAAATACCGCAAGCAATAGTGATTGAAAGTAAGGTATTAACGATTCTTAAGCCTCTATACCAAGACCATAGTGCTGCCTGGGCAGAGGATTATACCATCATTCTAAATAATTTAGCGAACAGCTATAGAGAGGACAACCAAGTAGCGCAAGCAATTGTGTTTGGAAGAAAGGCACTAACGATTCTTAAACAACTCTATGAAAGCGATAAAGTATTTTGGAGAAATGATTACATCACGAGCCTAATACACTTAGCGCCAAGTTATGAACGAAACAATGAATTACCACAAGCTATTATGCTTCAAGTTGAAGTATTAAAGCTTATTAAACCGCTCTATCAAGCCGATAGTACTGAATACGCTGAGATTTACATCCATAATTTAAAGAACTTAGCAATAAGCTATTTCAATAACAACCAAATATCACAATCGATTATGTTGGAAGAAGAAGCATTAGGTATTATTGCACTACATTATCAAGAAAATAATGCCGCATGGATAGAGACTTACGCAAAAAATTTGAGAAAATTAGCCGAAAGTTATAGCGACAATAACCAGTTAACAGCAGCCATTGAACTTAGTGAAAAAGAATTAACTATTACGGCTGAATTATATAAAGCTAACCACGTTTCTGGCTTACAAGGATACCTAAACACATTAAATACAATAGCGACTTATCAATTACGCTTAGAGCAATATCAAGCCGCGCATGAACATTTGAGTCAATACTTTAAGTTGTTTATTCTAGACTCTATCGAAGAGGTTGAGCAATGCGCTGAGTTTATTTATCCTTTTGTTAAATATGCTCAAGCATCAAATCATTCATCACAACCTATACCTTTTGATTTCGATAAAGCCGCAAATGAGTTTAATACAATAATGCTGCAGAAATTTGCGAGTCAGTATAAAAAACAAATAGATATCTTATTACACGGAAATGAGGATTTCTCTGCTTATATTGAGTTATCAAAATCTAACAAACCACTTGATAGCGAAAAATATCAATTGTTTGTTCAGTATTTTGCAGAGCCTAATCAGGGCGAATAACGCTTAAATTTGACCACGGTGAATTAGATTCAAAAATTCAACCGTGGTCATCATACTATTTGTAATAACGTTATTCGTGTTATGAGTATCAATAAAAATGCGTCAACATTTTTATATACAGAGCGCTATCTATAAAAATTCACTACTAATCACCCACCAAATAATCTGGGCTCAATCTCATCATCATTCTTTAATACACAAGCTTTTTAAGGGATTACTATCTCTAACGTGTTTATCAATTAAATGAAAATTGAGCTTCTCATATTTTTCTTCCGAGTTCGGGTGACTATATTTTTCAACTGGAATCTAGTTTATAAACAATATTGAAAAATAAAGGTTTCATTATATTTTTCATTCCGTTATAAATACACAGTGGTAGTAAATCACCTTAAACTTACTTTAATTTAACTAAAATGGAATGTGGTTATGTCTTTTAATAATGTAGTAGGCGATTTCTTTCACGGTAAAAAAGTAACGTATAACGAACAGATTTTAGACTATGATCATTTGTCTGGTACAGACAGCTTAATACCTTTTATTTTAACCATGTTGAACTGGTCATTGAAAGACACCGTTCTCGAAAATAAACTTGTAACGTTTGAACTCATTTTACAGGAAGATTCATTATTCGGATTCGAAGCTAAAAATATCATTTTTCATCATCCTAATTGTGTCAACTCATTGTTAACTGGCTTCCCTATGTATAAAGTTATGACGTCATTACAACCGAATGATAGTTTATGCATAACTAAGTTTGTTACTACTCATCGGTATGAAAGTAAACTCGCCGCCGAAGAGGGAGACACTATATCTGTTGAACAGGTGATGAAATGTTTTTTCTCTGAGGAATACGATGGAAAAGCCCCTGTCCCTGCTCTTTATGAAACAATTCGGTTATTTGACAAAGAGACACACACGGCGAGTGCTATTGAAACAATCAAACACACCCCCCCGCCTCCTTTTGATATAAAAAAGCATTACTCTTCACTATCAAAACAGACTAGAGAATTATTTGATGAAATAACCATTGTTTCAACGGCGAACCATCTCTTAAAAAACTCAGATTTGAGTATTTCGAATAATGAATATGCCCGATTAAAGCTAGATAGCGTCTCGCCAGATATCTTTTTTTCAGCCATATTAAGCGTCCCTTTCATGCTCGAAACCTTAGCGGCAGAGCTAAATTGCTTTCATTATCAAGTTATTTTTCCACAGCAAGCTTATGATTACCGTGAGAACATCGAGGATGTAGTCGATGTGCGCACTTTCGATTCTGAAAAGGGCAGTACAACAAACTGGTATGCCGAAGCTAAGCGCCCTGTATTTAACCTTAGATTCAATTCTTCGATTGAATCATCTTTAAATAAAGCGTTTGATGGTAATGCCCTCGATACTAACCTGTTAATTAAATCAATACTTGAGATAGACGATGAGTTTATTAACGAGCTCAAAGCAATTAATAACAGTAAGAATCGCTCAGTAAAATCATTAAAAACATCAAAAAGAATACAAGACGCGTTAAGTGATCGCATCATTGGTCAAAAAAAGGCAATGGAAGGCATCGCTCAAGGATATTTATCATCATGCCTGCATCGTAGTGAAGGTCCTCGAATGATTTATACATTCGCTGGTCCCTCTGGCGTGGGTAAAACATACTCTGCCACTCGTTTTGCTGAATTACTCAATGATGTTGAAAGCTCAGGCTACGGGTTTAATGTATTTAATATGGAACATTTTACCCATGAGCACGATCCAAAAAAATTAGTTGGCGCGGGTAACCAATATACTGATGCTTCGCTTGGGTTACTTACCAATTTAGTGAGGATAAATCCTCGCCAAGTATTACTTTTTGACGAAGTTGAAAAAGCACACCCTAATGTAATTCAATCGTTGTTAACCATTCTAGACTCTGGGTATACAGAAGATGCGACCAGCTTAGAAGAAATTGACTTTACTCAGTCTATTATTATTTTTACGACGAACTTAGGGCAAGAGTTATTCAATAAAAATAACCAACATCATCAAGTAAACGTATTTGATGTACTTCGTACATCTAAGAATGGTCAGACGGGACAAAGTCTAGCGCCTGAATTTGTGAACCGACTATCAAAAGGTTATTCGGCTTTATTTTCTGGTTTAAAAGTAAATCACTTTATTAAGGCTGCCGAAAAAGTATTGATTCATGACACCCTCGGCATGGGTGGCATAACGTTTAAATGGCCAGAGAGTTTTCCACGTTTCTTACTTAAAAGTTTAGCGCCTGAAATTACCATGCGACAAATAGAGCACTCACTCCCTGAAATACAAGCAAACATATTACAAAAATCAATTTCATACTTAGACGAAGAACAAAGTAATATTTTTATTAATGTGAATGTCAGTGATGATTTCGCCCAAGCGAGTCAAAATGTTTTTTTAGTGTTAGATGATGATAAGCGTGTTTATGACGCTATAAACCAATCATTAAGTAGTGAAAGCATCACCCTGTGCGCTAATAAAAACGACATACCCCACCTTCTTGAAAAGCTAAGACCTCAGAGCCTGTTAATTGATGTTGATTCACTGGATGCAAATAGATTTGCTGAACTAGTTGATGAGATGTCTAGTAAAAACCCTGAGCTAATTTTATTTTCTTATCAATTAATAAGTGATTCGAAAAAAAGATACAGTGCTAATCACGAAGAAGTCAGAGAGCACTTTAGTTTAGATGCGGTATCTGTCACACAAGCGTTGGTAGATATGTTTAAACGGATTAATTTCTACATTGATACTGAATATTCGCTAACTCGCATGTGTAATCAAAATCAAATGCTCAAATATAACATCTCTGTTGAGAAGTCGTCAGATGGTATTGAAGTGACCTTTCATGACTTAAATACCCAACAACTTATTTATTCCAATGATCTACGTGAAAGTGATTTTTTCTCTCAATCAGCTCCCACTGACAAACTATCCGATGTAATTGGACTCGAGCGTGCTAAGAATCGCCTTAATGATGTTATTGGATGGTTAAAACAACCATCAAAACTGAATAACTTTGGCATATCAGTACCCGCAGGTTACTTATTTGCAGGTCCCCCTGGGACAGGTAAAACACTTCTAGCAAGGGCTGTCGCCGGTGAATGTGATTTACCTTTTTTCAGTGTATCAGCCGCTGAACTTTCAGCTTCACATCATGGTGGAACAACACAAAATATTAAAAAACTATTCTCCACCGCAAGGAAATATGCACCCGCTATTGTTTTTATTGATGAGATAGATGCTATTGCTGCAGCGAGAACCGCAGGCACTTCAGGAGCCGCTCAAGATGCAAACCAAACAGTCAATGCATTATTAACCGAAATGGATGGTTTTGATGATAAATGCCAAATTTTTGTATTAGCTGCAACAAATCACCCAGAAAAACTCGACCGTGCAATTACCCGCCCTGGGCGGTTTGACGAGACTATATATTGTGATTTACCCAATAAAGAAGCACGTACTCTCTTTTTCACTCAATACGCCTCACAGCATAATTTAAACTGGACTGATGCTGAACTACTTAATCTGGTTGCACTTTCACAAGGGATGTCTCCTGCTGAAATTCAGCAGGTATTAAAAGAAGCGATACAGTTTGCGGTATCAAATGATGTTCAGCTGACTAAAGAGATTATTGAAAAAACAATGATCAGAGTGAGGTATGGCTCCCCTTCTGAACATTTATTTTTAAGCGGAGACGAAAAACGTAAAACAGCCTATCACGAAGCCGGTCATTTAGTAGCGCACCACCTTTTATTCCCTAAACAACATATTGACTTCATTACTATAGAGCCTCGTAATCAAGCCCTTGGATTTGTCGCCACACGACAGCCTGATGAATATGAGAGCTACTCAAAAATTACTATAATGCGCAAACTACAAATGCTCCTTGCCGGAAGAATTGCAGAAAAACTGTGCACAGGCTCTGCAGATGAAATAAGCACGGGTGCAAGTAACGATATTGAAAAAGCCACACAATTAGCGATGCATGCAGTTTATCAAGGGGGAATAGAGCCATCTGTAGGGCCATTAAATGTTGGCCTACTCACACGTTTTGAAGAGAGTGACTTACTTGCGAATGCGCAAAATGCAGTAAAAAGATGGATTGAAACGGCAGAAAAAGAAGTGGAAGTGTTACTTATTAAACACTATTCATTACTCGAAGTCGTTGCTGAAAAGTTGATTGATGAAGAGTCCTTGATGGGCCACCAAATTTTAACACTATTAGGGGATGCGTAATGGCAATGACGCACGATGAGCTTGCTCAATATCTCAACATCTATTACTTATCTTACGTATACTCAGTGGAAGACGATGTATTCATAAGTCCTGAAAAAAGTAATGTATATACGATAAGCATATACCTAGAGAAAGGCGGCACAATTTTACATGTCGTCGCGGATTATAAATGTGACTTTTTTGAATATACGGGTGTTACTTACCAAGAGCCCGACATCGTCACCCTATTAAAGTATATGTTACAAGAAAATGAGACCTATTCTTCAGGGTATTGGTGTTTAACTAAAGAGCATTCGCGCATCCAATTTCGTCAAACTTTATATTTAGGTGACACTAAAATGACGAGTATTACGCCAATCATAGACATGATAGCCTTTATATCCAGTGAAGAGCAGCGTGACAGGCTTCATAAAATTTGGTTACTGCTTAACCCTGATAATGGCAAGGTTGATGATACTAAAAGTTTTTTCGCTAGTGCAATAAAGGCGCAAAAACAATATTCTCAAGAGACAGTAGATATGCTTGATTATCTCATTGGCGATCTCGAGTAAGCTCTCCCCGTGACATCACTTCCTTCTATTCACGGGGATTAGGTTAGCCATTCAAGAATGAGTAAAGTAAGTTTATAGGGTACTGCCGACCAACTTCTAAAATCCCATATGGATTTGATTAACCTTCAATAAAGCTGGTAAAGCTTGTCCCACGTGTAATAGCGACATAACCATCTAAATCAGAAAACTCAGCTTCTATTGTAAAGTTAGACGCTATATTTATTTGATATTCAGTCATGCGGACAGCACGAAAAAAAACGTTCTTGCATGCTTCACCTAGTGTTTTAGCATTATTGCCAACTACAGCCGAATATTGCTCTTGACCATTAAAACCCACCCCTCGGCATTGTAGATTGTAGTGGCATAGTTAATTTGGCCACCCATTAAAAAGGTGCTAGAGCCTTGTGGATTTGTTGTGATATTGAAAGTTGTGGCTAAGGTTATTTCTTAAATTAACGACATTTATATATACTCAAGTTGATGTAGTCTTTGGACATCCTCAGCAACTTAAAACCCTGTACAACCAAGTATCTTCACGTATCATTTTAAGGCTCGGAAATAGAAGGATTCAGCTTGTTTAAACTTCCCACTACTACTATTGCACTTATTATCATTTGCAGCGGATCTATTATAGGACCGCTTGGTATGGCAGGCGTTAATATCGCTATTCCAAATCTTGCCGAAGATTTACACGCTAATGCCAAAATGATCGCGTGGATGCCTACATTGTATTTACTCAGCAGCGTAATGTTTATGCTTCCGTGCGGGAAAATGGCAGACAATTATGGCCGTAAACGTGTGTATGCTTTTGGTTTAGGTTTAAATGCAGTGGCCTCGCTGATGTGTGCGTTAGCGACCTCTATTGAATGGGTCCTTTTTTGGCGTTTTATACAAGGGGCTGCTGGT
Source organism: Pseudoalteromonas sp. SWN29 (assembly GCF_015864465.1). NCBI lineage: Bacteria > Pseudomonadati > Pseudomonadota > Gammaproteobacteria > Alteromonadales > Pseudoalteromonadaceae > Pseudoalteromonas > Pseudoalteromonas sp. SWN29. The sequence continues at coordinate 33,055 of NZ_JADYXE010000025.1, read as the reverse complement.
GCCATGATTTTTGGTATTGGTGTTGCCATCATTACTTCTGTCACGCCTGATAATAAGCGCGGGATGGCACTCGGGACCTCTGCGGCGTGTGTGTACATAGGGCTGAGCGCTGCACCTGCGGTCGGTGGCTGGCTGACTGAAATGTGGGGATGGCGGGCCGTGTTTTACTCACAAATCCCTCTTGTGCTTTTGCTACTAGCTGCCATCAAACTGTTTTTACATGGAGAGTGGAAAAACGATAAAAAATCGCCGTTTGACTGGTGGGGCACGATTATTTTCTCGCTCTTTGCACTGTTCTTAGTATTAGGGTTAAGTGATTTGCCTGATATAGCTGGGTGGCTTTTAACAGTACTTTCAATCACCTGTTTAATGCTATTTATTGTTCACCAAAGTCGCAGTCGGCGCCCCTTAATTAGGGTACAAATGTTTTTAGAAAGTCGTGTGTTCAGCTTATCGTTGACGACTTCATTTCTAATGTATGCTAGTAATTTTTCACTCGCCTTTTTGTTAAGTTTGTATTTGCAATATATCAAAGGATTAAGCCCCGCTCATGCTGGCCAAATAATATTACTCCAAGCGGTTTCAATGGCTATCATGGCACCACTGGCAGGTAGACTTGCCGATAGAGTACAGCCACGCTTACTTGCCACATTAGGATGTATAATTGTTCTCGTTGGCTTTTTTCTGCTATCCCGGTTATCCATTAGTTCAAGCACAGTTTACATTAGCGGCTCGTTGTTATTATTAGGGGTTGGGTTTGGCTTATTTTCGACCCCAAACAATAATGCCATTATGGGTGCTATAGATAAAAGTGAGCTAGGCGTCGCATCTTCCTCAATGAACTTATCGCGCACTATTGGTAATTTATTTGGTATGAGCATAATCAACTTAATTGTGCATTATTACCTTGGTGACAGCACCTTTTCAGCACAAAATGGCCACGCATTAATGAGTACGATTTCATTGGCGTTTACAGTGTCACTAGGGTTTGTAATTCTTGCCAGTTGTATTTCTGCGCTGCGAGGACGAGCTTAAAAGGATAGATTAATTATTTACTGCGTATCTACCTTAAAATACAAGGCAAGAACATGAAAAAAGTCTATTAGTTCAATACCTTTTCAAGGTAGGCTGTACTACGCATAGCTTTTTAATGCTCTTGCCCTGAGTTCTAAAGAATCATTATCAGAAGATTACAGATGGACATTAAATAATTTTGAAAACATTTCAAAAAACAAAAGAATATAAAAACTGGTATACATTTAATGAAATATTTTCTTGACAAATAAGTTGCACTTGAATACTCCACTTTAAATAAAAACTGTTCAAGCTACAAAGAAAAGTTGAAGTTATTTTCGAATAAAAATTTAATTCATTCAAAAGTACAATCAATTATGATATCAAACATATTAATTAATTAAAGAGTATTACATTTGTAATAACACATTAAAAATTAAATTTATACCAATCAAAATTTAACTATAATATTATATCTAAAAGCGATGAAAACCATATAAAGGAATGGTATCTCCCTTGAAGATCTTTATGTTTTTTAATAAAAACAATTATCAATTAAACATTTTTTAAAATAAAAATAAATTCAAAATAAATCTTTACTAGGAGCTACAATGAAAGAAGAAAAAATTACTGAAGAACAGGATTTTTCAGAAGACACCTATTCCAAATGGTATATATTTTTTACTATACCTATACTTTCTTCTTTGTATTTTTTTTGGTTTGTTATGAAACTTTTAATGTCTTTTATTTTTTCTCTTGGGGAGGAAGATAGAAGAGATAAAACATATGTTAAGTATTCTGAAAATGGCATACATAAAACAGGACTTTCAAGTACATATAAATTAGGTAATTTGATACGTATTCTTATAGCAGGAGCGGGTATATATTTTATATATAAAGGTATAGAAGCCTGTATTAAGGTATTTCATGCTAGTTTAGAAACAGGTGTTATTTTTCTTCTACCACTTTGTATTGCTGGCACAGCATCATTATTATTTAGTGAAAGCTTTAAAAAACATTTAAACAATAACAAATCATCACTGCCATTTGTTATTGTATCATTTGTTGGTTTAGCCATTTCTATAGCTATAACGGTATATTTATACAAAATTGATTTTTTAGAAATGGGAGACAGTAAAAATATTAAAGATGGTATTTTTTCATTGTTTTTTGTTCCTTTATTTATCTTTTCTGGTTACATATTACCTATAATGGTTTCTTTAACATCTATTTTTTTAACATTAAAAGATAAAAATAGTTATTCTATATTTGCTGTTATTTTTGCTTTTTTATTAGGTTCTATTCCTCCTTATATGCAATATCAAGAAGTTCAAAAAAATATTGAACAGAAAAAAGAGGATATTAGAAAAGAAAAAGAAGAAATTATACAAAATAAAAAAAGAAATAAATTAAGAGAAGAACGGTATAAAGAGATGAGTATGAACGAAAAAGGTTTTACTTATTATTCTCCAGAAATAATTTCAGCTCGTTATGACCCAAAAAAAAAGAAAGAAGAAGATGATAAAAGATTAACTGGCACTGGGAAAGGTAGTTTACTTATACTGCCTAGTTATAAATTCAGAGTAAAGATTAGTGTTGAGGGTTTCAAAAATTATACTTATGGTATGGAAGTGCCAGTAGGGAAGTATAAAATAACATTAGAGCATGAAAAATATAGAAAACATAAGGAAATATACGAAGTAAAAGAAGGTGGTAATATCATTTATATAAAAATGATATGATAATTCCTTAAAAATATATGACCTAAGTTTTAATAATATTAGGTCATTTTTAATATAGAAAAAGGGATTTATAGATCACGAACTTTACCTTGACTTAAAAGTATGACCTCATATTCTGTAAAATGTGCTTTTTTATAATTTTAACTTGTGTTTACAATAAGAGAAAATTCTACGTTTGGCTTCTATTATTTTTCAGGGGGATTACCGTAGCAAGTTTATAAAAATATGGTTCACTCTATAACTCATACAAGTACTGAATTAATTATTTAAACGCTATAACTGAGCCTGTCCGATTAGGCGTAAGTGCGGTATATGTGGTGCTGTACCACATTTCAAATTTCTCATCTTCACTTACTAAAGCTAGCGTTTCCACATATTCATTAGGATAATTGCTATAAGTTGTTAAGTCCTCTTTAGTTTCATTATAAGGCTTATTTATTAAATCAGCGATTTCTTTGCCATGAGAGCGAAAGAGTGCTGGTACAGCGAGAGATGTAGTAAAAAATAAATTATCTGAAACGCATTTCATCCCTGAAGTGAATGAAATTGCATGCTCATGTAGCACCTCTATTTCCTTACCTTTAAAAGGTACGATAAATTGAGTTTTAATGACAATCGCTGTATCTTTATCAACGAATCGACCTACATCAACGCAGACCGGTGTCGAATCCACAGCAGAAAACATTAGTAAATTATCAACTCCCTCAATATACCCCTGGCTATAATTATATTTATTTAAGTCAACCTCTTCTATAAAACTAGCGTGTTCTATCCAAAGTCCCATTAGCTTGACTGTTTTATCTTGCTTAAAATTATGGGTATCTGATGGTAAGTAAATTGCAGGTTCTAATACAAGGACCTTTAAGCCAGCCATATTATTTCCTTTTATTTTAGTTTCAATATAAGAAAATATAGTCAATATTTCAGGTTATTCCATACGGGATTTAATTTAATGCTCTATTTAACATAACGATAGCTAGTATAAATAGAGGTTTACACTAGTGATATTTCTATGCATTAACGTTATTACCCGCTTACTTCTATCTACAAACAAAAAATGCCTTGCTGTTTTAACACAGCAAGGCATTTTAATTACAATTCGAATAGCGACTTATTACTGTACTGTCAGACCTTGTTTTTTAAACTCGATTGCTTTTTCTAATGTGAAATTTTTACTTATCCACTTTGATGCATTTCGAGGCGTAAAACCGGCCATTTTCCAATCAACTATTGTCTGTGGTGATTTGATCCCAGCTTGTACCCACTCTTTAGTATCTGTTGGTGTAAAGCCATTGCTTCGCAAAATTCTAGCATCATAAGCCTGGACGCCAATCCCCTGCCAAGCACTCGCTTCTTGATAAGGCATGCCATCCCATGGACTTGAAGATGCACAACCCGCTAAAGTTAAAACACCCGCAATGATTGATCCTGCAATTATTTTTTTCATTGATACTTCCCTAATTTATTTAGCTTATAAATTTAACGCTGGAATAAGGCACATGATGCCTAAAATAATCAATATTAGATCTAAGGAAGTAATGGACAAGTTGAATAATCAATTAAGCTATACATTTTGCCACTACACTAGTTGTGGTCAAACATCCAACTTCCCTTTGAACTCATATGATTTTTAGTAATTCCCGACTATCATAAAACAAAATACATTTCATATCATCTGTCTGTTTGAATTTTAATACCGGTAGCTAGGCAAATGAATTGACACTAGATGATTGTCAATTTAGCTTATTAAGCTTAATAGGATCCTGCTAAAAATGACTACCCTCCCCTAATATGTCGAGTAAACATTAACTATAGGGATATATTAGCGCTATTTGTCACGCAAATTGCGAATCTAGATGTGCCATTATTTAATATAATATTTCGCAACACCTACCCTGCATACAATTAGTCTTTTTACACTTTAATTAAGCACAAAAGCAAAATACATATCACTGCGTAAATCTACTTTTAAAAATCAAATTTAAAACGTCTACCCACAACATTGTTAACCTGATCAATTCTTAAATTGCAAAACATAGAATCTAGCGTTAATTGACGTGTCTTTTACAGCTGAGTCACTTTGAAAAAGTACCCTTCTTTTTAACGTTATTCATCATTTATCCTTTTTATCATAAATGTGGTGCGCACTAGAAAAAGATGTATTTTTACATTTTAATAACAAAAAAAGTGGTAAGTGGACAAAAAATGTCGATTTTAGCGTTTTTTTTTGACAGTGCCCCCTCAATTATCGTGATTTAATAACTAAAAGAGCAATTCCATTAGATGATAGAAAAATTTATTTATCATCTTAAAGTTATATTTTTAGGAAATTACGATTATGCAAAAGACAAAAAAGTTGCCGTTAAACTCACTTCAATTGCAACAACACCCAACAATGACGACTTTGCACTCAGACGATGAGTTAATGCAGTCAGAACTTTCAAATATGCAGCGTCTTCCATTAGCCATTTTTTTGAAGCATCCGCTTGATTTCCTGCGAAGAAATAAAGTGAGCATCAAGGTGATGTTAATTAGATTTGAAAAACAGGAATTGGCGTTTAATTTCGAAATAAACAGCAAAAAAGTGGTAAGTGGACAAAAAATGTCGATTTTAGCGTTTTTTTTTGACAGTGACCCCTTAATTCCCGTGATTTAATAAACAAAAGAGCAATTCCATTTGATGATAGAAAAATTTATTTATCATCTTAAAGTTATATTTTTAGGAAATTACGATTATGCAAAAGACAAAAAAGTTGCCGTTAAACTCACTTCAATTGCAACAACATTCAACGCTGATGACTTTACACTCAGATGATAAGTTTACGCAGTCAAAACTTCCAAACATTCAGTTTCTCTCAATTGAGCAACTTCAATGTTTGCTTGATTTTTGTCCCATCCCCGTACTTAAAACGGAAGACGAAGGGCTGTATATTTTATTAGCTGCTATGCCTCTAATTGAAATTATTCGCAGTCATGACGCATCACTTAAGCTAAATACATCACTCATTATTTATGATGAAGCTGAGCCAGTAATTTCTACCCTTGCGTTAATAAAGCCAGCACTACTTGCACCCGAATTCAGATCTTTACCGCAGCAATTACATATTAGGCAATGCAAAACTACATCTGTATTTACACCATGAAAAAGGTACAAATAAACACATACTCATATTAATGGACAAACGTAAGCTTTTTTCAAGAAAGGGTTGTTAAGTGAATCTTCAATGAGAGTAAAACGAAGCAGCAACCTAACACAGGTTGTTAGTTTAATGAATTTAGGAGAGTAATTATGAAATACAAACAGAAATCGATTCCACTTATAAAGGCTAAATTAAAACCTCATCCACTACTAATTGAATCAACCAAAAATGATGTGATACAGCTAAGAGCGAATCAAAGTATCGGTGGCTTACCTATAGAAATAGTACAGTCATTATTAGACTTGCACCCATTAGCTGTGATTATTGATACTGACGATAATAGCTATTTAACACTTACAACAAGCAGCATACTTGAACGCTTTAAAGCACATCCATTAAAAGCAAAATTAAGCTTAAGACTACTTATTTACCCGCGAGAAGTTATCGAGCAAGTTCTTCTAACAACCCTACTATTTGACGGTGCATTGACGCTTTTTTCAAAAACTAATTTAGGTACGAATATTAAACACCGTCTTAATTGCATTAAAGAGCAAGGAATAGCGACACCTAAACAATATGTATTGGCAAATATAGCTAATACATCTCCCTCTACTTTTCGGTAATGGAGTGCTAAACATGGGCATATCAGAGCATATTGCGAGAAGTAACCGTTTGAGTAATGCCGGTGGTCGCTACCCTAATGCATTAGCGCACGGCACAACATTAGCTATTATGTTAATAAAGCTTGCTAGAGTTGATGCTAAAGCACGCCCTGCTATGACTGTAGTAGCACTATTCATGTGGTTAATAGGAGGCTGGAAGCACATTAGTTCGGCAAGTGATATTCCTGATTTTATAAAAATATCTGCCACGAAACCTTGTAAAAAACACACTTTTCGCACTTTTTATGATGGCACAGTATCATGGGCTGAGTATGCGAGACCCTGTAAATACAAAAACCGTATTGTGTATTTATGGCAACCTATGCCGACCTATTTAAATGCATTTTTTCAAAAATTTATTAGCGATCAAACTTACGGTACGCCTTTTTTAAATCTCAAAAATAAAGCACATTTATTCGAGCTAATGAAGGTAGCATGGAAAACACCGAATACATTAAAAAATAACCCTCGCGTTAACAAAAATACCTTCCAGCATTATTTTATTAATTGTGCTCAGGCGGATAACACTCTAGGTGCAATTGTTCGATCGCAGCTAATAACTGATGATAGAGCACATCATTCTAGCGCGATATATTACCAACAGTTAAATACTGATCGTATCCGCAGCAAAATATTTGATGCGCATAACCGCTACTTATCACGCCTTATTAACGCAGCAAGAAAGGCTGAACTCCACGTATATTTTGAGCTCTTTCTAAAAAAGTATTCTGCAAACCTTATTAAGGCGTCAATAAGAAAGGCCGGCTATTTATTGCAATCTGATGGGATAAGTCAGTTTGAACTCGATACCACACAAAACAGTAGTGATAAAAAGCGCATTCCAGCTATTTTAATAGGCAGTGTTCGGTCACTTGAAGATAACCACGTCAGTCACTTTTTCCAAAAGGTATATACGTTAGTTGTAAATGCTAAAGAAAAAGTCTTGGTTAAAGGCTCTCATTCAAAAGCATATTTAGCAAATCAATCGGCGCTGCGAGATTACTATAATAAAGCAACCTATCGAATTGCATTGTTGTTTATTGTTCTTACTGGCGCAAGGCCTACACATAGCATCAGTATTTTATCGATTTATTACTCAGGTTCTGGTGTTGTATTTATCAAAGATAAAGGTGTTCTTAGGCAACTCATACTCTGTGATTATTTGCAGCAAGAAATTGAACAGTACTTATCCTTACAATCAGTTATTCGTACACAGCTCAGCATACATACTGAATTAGATGAGCTTTGGTATACGTGTAGTGAGAAAAACATCCCGAAAGCCCTAACAAGTCGCGAACTTCGTTTATTCATGCATCAAATTTGGCCCAATGTAGTGCCTTATCAATTGCGCCACTTTTTTAGTCACTGTGCTAATAGCCATATGTTTTCAGACAAGCTATATGACAACGATATTGATCGGCTGATGGGGCATGAAAATCTGGGAGAGCGCCTCGGAAGCGATATGTTGTTTCCAGCTCGATTCGAAGGAATCAAAAGCTTTTTAAATACACTACCGAAGCGTTTAGGACTGAAGGATTTAACTTATGTCTGAAAAATTTATACATCAGCATGCAAAAAAAGTCGCTGATTATTTACTCCAATCTTGGCCATTAAAGACAACAGAAGATGACATCTTTTGGGTATTAACGCATTGGCAAATAACAGAAAAGAAAACGCGTATTATCGATAATACCGATCTAAGGAAGATTACTAAGCAGATCAATGCTATTCCGACCGGGAAGCAACGAGCATATAAGCAGGCGCTTGATGGGATTCTTTTTTATTTGGGAGAAGCGTGTCATTGGCAATTACCAGAACTTATAAAAAACACAATCAGTGACACCAACCATCAATATTTTGAAGAGCTTGCAAAAGGTGCAGCGCATGCACATAAAATTTTTGCATGCTACCAACAACAAAAAACGTATTTTTTTGATACAAGGGAGCCATTAACACCGTGCTTTATGGCATTAATAATAGGGTTTGAGGTAGCCCCTTTATCGCTTGAGCATATCAGCGCTATTTTAAATAATCGGAATTCGATCATAGATAAAGAAAGTAATCCACGCCTTGCTATTAGTCACATGGGGTATGGAGCTGATGAATTAAGAGAAACTCATTATTATTTATCAATCGAAAGCTATCGTTTCTTAGAGGATTATTATAAGCAATCACCTCCAAGAATAAGCACAAAGAGTTTGTATGCAGACTTATCAAGTTGGTTAGAAAAAAATGGAGTACCTGCTTGTAGTAGAAAGCAAATATGGCCGAAACGATTTCAAATCCATTGGTACCTTCGCTTTCAGCTACCGCCTATCTTCATTAAGGATTTGGCTAACCCCGAGCGGCATGTTGGCATGTCAAAACCCATTACCCTACCAAAAATAAAAGAGGCCGGGATTTATACTATCGATTGGGATACCAAGTGGTTTGATTCATTAACTAAATTACAAAAAACAGTGCGTTGGCCTCATGAAGGCTTGCTCAAACACTCAGAAGATTTCAGCTCTGTCGAAACACCGCTGTGGGATGCCAATAATATTCTACCGCGCTTGTTATTTGATTACACAAAACAACTGCTTGTGTATGGGGGAGTAAAAAAAGCGAACCTTGTACTAGGATCTGTTAAAAACTATACCTCACTTAAAAGTAAACTTGAGCCCTACCCTCTGTGTTACGCAGAGGCTATTAGCGAAGAGGCTATTAATGGGTGGGCCCAAACTGTCTATGATTCGATAGACTCCGATATAGTAAAAGGCACCTTTTATAACTTTTTACGCTTTTTAAGCTACCAAGAACAAACAGATACACTCGATTTATCTAGCTTTAGCTCGCCGCTGGTAGCATCATCGGTGAGCCCTGGTCGATTAACTGTTGACGAATTTGACCGTCTACTTGAAGTGCTTTTATCTAGCAAAACTAACAACCCTTTTCGTAGTTTATTTAGTGCGATTGCAGCGTTATTAGGGTTTTACGCTATGCTGCGCCGTGGTGAAGTTCTAAGGTTACGCCGTGAAGATATTCTATTTAAGCGAAGTAATGGCCTTATAACGATCACAGTAACTAATACACCAGAAGGCAACACCAAAAGCAACACCACTCGTATGGTGAACACCACACTTCCTGTGCAGTACCGCCAGTTATTTATATATCTATTTGAAATAAAAGATAAAATACCTCGCGACCAACCTTTATTGGGGTTTGAAGGTGAAAAGTATCATTCACGGCAGCTTTATTATTTATTACCGGTGTCACGTGCTTTAAGGTGTTTATTTGGTAAGCATCTTAATTTTCATCACCTTCGCCACAGTGGTGTACATCTATTTATGCTGCAAACACTGCATTTCGTGAGCGTTACACCAAATGAACACCGAGGAAAAACCCCATTAGAGCAAGAAGTGCTTTCAAACGACTCGGTGACTACTCGTTTCGATTATTGGTTTGAAGGCAGAGCTGTTAACGAAGTGAATGATGCTGCTTTTTTAGATGAAATGGGTTTGCAAATTGGTCACCTCTACTATGACACAACAAGGTGGTCGTATTTACATGATATTGAATGGCTACTTCCTATCATTAGTCGTGCCCATGCACCGTATGTTCTGCATGAACATACGCACAGTGAGCTGCGCTATTTATTAGGACTAAGCCCTAAATCTAACGATCTATCTAGAATACTACTCAGGCTTAGCCCTGAATACGCCAATAAAACACTGGGAAAAAAACGCAGTCAACCAGTAAAACTGAGCGATAACCAGCTCAGAGAGGTCATACTTGGCAAAAAGAATGAAGCGGAAAAAACGAGTACAACTGTTGACCTTGCCTCAATGTGGAAAAAATCAATTCATAGTAGCGAAGACTCGTTACTGGGTTTTATTTTTAAAGCCATGTTTGAACATAAAACACTCGACTTAAGTGCGCTGAGCTTTATATGGGGTAATGGCAGTATGCATCATATTCAGCCAGTCCATAAAAAACAGCGAACGGCTCTAAAAAATTTACCCCCCATCGTACTTTCTGATGATGATCAGTCGTTACAAATCTCGCTTGCCTGCAACAGCAAAAATGCACGTGCGTTTAGTACTGTGTTTAGGCATGAAGATTGGGGGTGGTTGAGTATTACCTTTACCCTTTCTGTTAATCAGAAAATCAACGACGAACGGCAAGTAATGTTACTTAAAACATTATTTTCTAAAAAAGATGAAGCCATTCAAATTGCTAAACATGCTAAAGGAGAATCACTATTAACGATTAATTTAACACCAAAAACAACACTATCATCTAAAACACTCAAATTCGCAAAAGAATTTATTCAATTATTTCAATGCAATAAGGTAAAATCATGAAAATTAATATTTCTAGTAACAAAACAGCACCGCTTAAGAGCATAACTGAGAATATTGATACCCGCTATGCAGATAGCCTAGTAACCGTATTAATAAGTAAAAAAGAAGGCTCCATGACATTCATAGCTGGTAAACCTCCTTTATGTTCATATTGTACATTTATACTTGATACGTCCTCTACACATTTAAAAGACGCTCAGTTTTCAATTGACGGCAGTTTTGTAAAGCAGCTGCCATACTATTTTAATGTAGATGAAGACATTGAATTAAATGTTCATACTTTGTCTTCAAGTGTAACCTCAATTGAATTAATTCATAAAGACATGAAAAGCAACGAAAATGCATTGCGTCGATGTGAGTGTGTCGATGTATATGAAGAGCATTTAACTTACCTTAAAGAAAGTTCACAACGCCTAACTTATCCCGTTCCTAAAGCCTCTTTAGAGCGCGTGATATACGAGTCATCTGAACGAATGCCTTTTGAATTTTTAGAAATGAACGTAGATAAACAGCATTGTCGAATACAGCGAGATGGCGATGTTGAAGAAGTGCACTTACCTGACAACCTAGAATTACCCGCTTCTATAGTTTTAACAGAGGAAATTAACCGTAAGCTTAATTATTTATGTAAGAATACCGAGAGCGATGTAATCGAATTCGTCCAGCAGGGTGAATTACTCACTTTTAAAACGCCTGAAACCACACTCACTTATTCATTGGCCGGCGTTGAAGAATTTTTTTCAAAGAAGCCGCTTAAATTTACTCACGAAAAACATGTTGTAGTAAATTTCTATGAACTTAAAGGGGAAGTTAGTCACTGCTCAGCTGAGTATAAAACCATTAAAAAGGCCGATAATGCATTCTTATACTTAAGCGGTAATGAAGCCGTTATTGCATTTATTACACCCCCTTATGAATTTGTACACCCAATCACGGTAACTGAAACGTGTAGCGAAACAAAAAATAGTGAGTCATTATATCGCTTTTCACTAAAAGCACTATTGGGCATTAACATTAGCGACTTAACCCAAGCGGCCAGTACGCGCCTCGACATTCTTAAGTACGAAAACGGCGAACGTAAATTAGGTGTGTATTTTTCACTTGAGAACACACTACCACATCGCACTATTTCGATTGAGAAAGATGAGAGCCAGCTTCCTAAAGTTGTAGCGTTACTTGAAGAGTTAAATCAAAGTCAAGCTGATACAAATACACTGAACAAAAAGCAGGAAGTACAAAAAGATTTATTTGGGTATATTATGGGTAAAGAGGAAGAGTATTAATCCTGAAAAATAATGGACAAATAAACAGCTCTTGTTATATTTATGAGTAATTATTTTGATAGTGGCGCGTTTTAATACTTAGTATATAGTATTAGCACAATTGAAAATAAAATAAGCAGTTGGGGTAAAGAGGGTGCAACCTCCCTACCCCGTATCGGCTGCGACGCTTTTAACCGAACCCAGCCGATGGCTTAATTCTAACGAATTCCATTGGTGAGGGATAGATCTATTTATAGATCCACTAACTGATGGAGGCCATTATGGCTCACATTCGCATTCGTCCTAACGGGCGTATTCAATATGATTTACACCTTTATGGGCAGCGCTTTCGTGAAGGCACTAAACTCATGGCAACACCTGTTAATTTAAAAAAAGCCCATGCGACGCTTAAGAAGATCAATGCAGAAATTGCTTTAGAAACCTTTCAGTATCGTGATTATTTCCCTGAGAGTAAGAAGGTGGCGAAGTTTGAGACGCTACAACGTACCAAAGATCCCGATCGTCTTTATCCGTTTTTCAATGATTACGCGAATGAATGGTTCGATCGTCAAAAAGCAAAATGGAAAAATAGCTATCAAAGTGTCGTGCGCAATATACTTGATACGTATTTGACACCTGAATTTGGAAATATACTCGTCAGTGAAATCACATTAGCAAATGTAGACTTTTTTCGTGAAAGCCTAACGTTGATAAAAAAGAATGGCCGTCGAAAGCTTACAAATAAACGCATCAATGGAATATTATGGCCGCTCATCGCTATTTTGAGTTTAGCCGCCGAAGAGCATAATTTCCCCTACCCTATGCGTCGTTATAAAACACTCAAAGAAGAACGTGCTGACTCAAACCCGCTAACCGCTGATGAGGTACAGCACTTTTTAGATGCAACACCCACTGAATGGAAAGATTACTTTAAACTGCGCTTTTGGACTGGGATGCGTAGCTGTGAGGTTCATGGTTTGCGTTGGGGAGATGTAGATTTTAATCATCGCCTTATTCGTATTCGCCATAACTGGGTCAATGGTGAGCTTTGTGATGTAAAAACCCCTAAATCACGGCGAGAACTAAAAATGTGCGATACTTTATACGCGCTATTTAACCGCTTAAAAGACCTAGCTGATACTGAATTTGTGTTTACCTACAATGGTAACCCACTCGATAACCACTTTGTGAGTAAACAGCTTTGGTATCCATCATTGAAAAATGCGGGGCTATCACGTAGGCGTCCTTATGAGACTCGCCATACAGCTGCTGTATTGCATATCGCTGCGCATGAAAACCCGTTATATATCTCGCATATGCTCGGACACAGTGATACTCGATTATTATTCGAGGTTTATGCGCCTTATATTGCGAATGCCTCTAGACAAGATGGGTTTGCGTTTAGTGAAATGATGATAGAGCGTGGGATTGCTTGAGCGTAAAATCTGTTAATCATTCTATGAAGCCTTTTGAGTTTAAAAGGCTTCATATCCCTATTCAATACGGCATGTTTTCAAAAGTGAAAACTATCTCTTTAATCACTGTAACTATCACCTACAATTAAGCTCACAAACAGCCCCTTATAAGTTCACTCCATCTATTACACATAAGTTGTCTTCTTCGATAGCGCGTCGCAGGTCATCTTTACTTCTTAAAAAGAGCTCACTAACATTTGGTATACCGATGCGAAAACTGTGTTTCAACTCGATGACACTAACACTGCCATTCGGAGATGATAGATCGAGTTCTTTTTCAATAGCAAATAAGCCATTCCCATTTGGCTCAATATTGAACTCTCCTCCGTCGACGATATGCCTAATCACGCAATCGCTCACTGTAGGTAACTCCTCTTTTCCAATGTCAATAGTCGTGATTTGACCACGATGATCTGAATCGATTCTTCTATAAACATACAGTACAGCTTTGTCTTCCAGAGGAGTGAATTGCAGAATTTCATTATATCCAGCAGAGTCTTTTTGTTCTGCTGGTATTGAAGTACAACCACTTGCTAACATGATTGATGCGATTGCAGTAGTTAATATTAATTTCTTCATTTTATTTCCTTATTTAATATCTAGCACTTATTGTTGTTATAGAATATTTTAAATTTAAGCTAAATCTTTCACAGCCTAAACGTATTTTCTCATCAATAAATGTTTTAAATAGTATTACTACCCTTAATCATTCCTTGATAAGTTCATTCAATATTACAAAAACCAACCCATTAGTCTATGTTTTTTTATAATTAACAAGTATATTTCATTAGGATGGTTATTTACTCGTTGTGTATTCTCTGGATGCAGATGGCGTAGAGATCATATATTTCACAGGGTAGCCCCACTTTTTAAACTTTTTCCTTCAGCGTATACACCTTCACTATTGATATTATCTGCGAATAGAGCAAATTTATAGTGTATAAAGTAACAATACCTGCCCCTAACAAAACTTAAAAATGCCACAACTTATCTGAAAAACTCCGATTTCTTGCCACTTGAGGCTAAAGCGGTTCCTGCTGCCCAGCCTAATTTCATTGCAAAATCAGGCGTGATAGGAAACGTACCCACTTTCCCCTAACACCATCGGTACCGAAATACTTACGTAACATGAGCAATCCTTATAATTTATTTTTCTCGATTACTATAAAAAAACTATATTACAAAATGAAAAAAAGCGCGGCTTTTGAGCCGCGCCTAAAAATAAGAATAACGTTAACATAAGCCCATAGCGTAAATCTCTAAACTTAGAGTTAACTTCTGATCTGAACTTAGCGCTTTAAATTAATAATATTATCAACAAGCTTTTCATCACTCATTTTTTTCGTTTTTGCTTTCCACACTAAGTCACATATACCATCTGTAGGGTTAAACGCTGTTGGGGCATCGAGCAGTAGTTGACGAATTGTTTCATTATCAAAATTGTGACAAGCAATATCTAACGCCTCGATGAATACATTTAGCTCAGGTAAAGGAAGCATCACCTCCTTTGCCGTCATAATACGCTCATGCGTTGTTTCACCAACGTTATCGCCAATAAGTAGTTCTTCAAAAAGTTTTTCGCCAGGACGTAATCCGGTGCATTTTATTTCAATATCACCATGTGGATTCGTATCGCTTTTAACGCTTAACCCTGAAAGCCTAACCATTTTTGTGGCTAAATCTTTAATTTTAACAGGGTCGCCCATATCGAGAACAAACACATCCCCGCCTTTCCCCATAGCGCCTGCTTGTATCACTAATTGAGCAGCTTCAGGAATAGTCATAAAAAACCGTGTTATATCAGGGTGAGTAAGTGTTAAAGGGCCACCCTCTTTAATTTGTCTACGGAATAAGGGTACTACAGAGCCACTAGAACCCAGAACATTACCGAAACGCACCATACAAAAACGCGTCTTGTGCTTACTGCCTTGCTCTTGTGCTAAACCTTGTAACACAAGCTCCGCCATACGTTTGGTTGCGCCCATTACATTAGTAGGGCGCACTGCTTTATCCGTTGAAATCAGTACGAACTTTTCAACACCTGCGTTAACGGCAGCTTTCGCAGCATAATAAGTACCAAATACATTATTACGCACACCTTCGACTACGTTATGCTCAACTAAAGGTACATGCTTATAAGCCGCTGCATGATAAACAGTTTGTACACCAAACGTGACCATTACGGTTTCGAGTCTGTTAATGCGTTGAACAGAGCCCATTATCGGTACCAGCTTAATAGCCAAGCTATTATGCTCAATATACTCTGAAAGCTCTTTTTCTAAGATATATAAGCCATATTCACTTTGCTCAAATAACACGAGTTTCTTTGGCTTTTGTTTAATTATTTGTCTACACAGCTCTGAGCCAATTGAGCCCCCCGCCCCTGTAACCATCACTATTTTGTCTGCGATATTAGCAGCCATTAAATCAGCTTTTGGTGTAACTGGGTCGCGCCCTAATAGATCTTCAACGCCAACCTCAGTCATTTCAGCTAGCTTTGCTTTACCTTCAACAACATCGGCCATACCCGGAATAGAGAGTACTTTGACAGTAAGAGGCTCTAATTGAGAAAGTATTTCTTTTCTACGCGAACGCGGTGCGCTAGGAACAGCAAGCAGTACTTTAGTCACTTGCCCCTTAGCAATTAAGGCGTAAATATCTTCAAACCTGATAACCGGGATACCCTGTATGACAGAGTGATTTTTAGTCGTATCGTCATCTATAAAAGCACGTACATAGTAATTTGGGCCTGCACCTAACGCGGTGGCTAATTGTCGCCCTGCTGAACCTGCGCCGTAAATAACAACAGACTCTTTCTTATTCATCGTCATTTTACTAATAATGGCTCGCACTAAGATACGTGCGCCACCTACCGTTAATAAACATAACCACGCAAAAATAAATGGCATTGTTCGCGGGATAGTGATCCCTGTGAAAAAGGCTAATAAAACTAAGAAACCCGTCGTTAATACTGTTCCGAGTACAATAGCCCAAACCGCTTGCGAGTTCATATATCTCAGTACGGCTCTATACAGTCCTAAATTAACAAAAATGAACAAACTGATGGGAATTAATAAGCTAAGTAATAGCCAGTTATCTGTATTATAAAGAGGCGCTAGGCTATCAAGCCTTACGATAAGGGCAAGCCAAAAAGCAATAAAAATAAAAATCGAGTCGATAAAAAGCGTAATAAGGCGTTTTCTAGCCCTAGAAGCACTCAAAACAGAACGGATGAAACTATCCACGGCAAGTTCCTTTGCGGTTCTAATATTGGGTAAGTCCAATATTGTATTTTTATATTAATGTAAGCTCAGATTATAACAAAGAATAGACGACTGTAAGTAGTTAAAAAAGAAATTAATTATGCAAATATTTAATGAGTATGTGCAATCCCTATTTGCTAAGGAATTTGGATGCACATTTAATCAAGGTAATTGAAATGAAGAAGGAATACGGCTATTGGGGCGGGAAAAGTGACGAAAAAAGTGTCTCAATACTGTCTCACCCTGAGACACTTTTTAAGAAAAAATGTTAAAAATTAGTGTGTTAAAATAGCGAAAAAAATAGGCCTAATAGTCCATACAGTCCATACGATCGGATCTAGGTACTATTATAAACAGTAAGCGCTATTTAACCCTGTCACCACTGCCACTACCAGTCACTGTCATTAGTATATATTTAAAATAGTTACCAATTGTTAGTGTGTCTATCATTTCACGGTCTGTTTTAGCAAGTAGTTCAGGGGTAGACATATCAATTTCGTTAACTTGCGCTAAACCAGTAATTCCAGGGCGTACTGCAAACACATTTTTAGTTTCACGTGCTTGAGTTAGCTCTACTTGGTTAAACAAACCAGGGCGAGGACCGACTAAACTCATTTCGCCTTTTAACACATTCCATAGTTGCGGTAGCTCATCTAACTTTGTTTTACGCAAAAAACCACCAAAGGGTGTTATTGATGAAGTACTTGCTAAATGACTTGCTACCGATGCGGTATCAACAGTCATTGTTCTAAATTTTACTAAAGTGAATGGCTTTTTATTTCGACCAACACGTTCTTGCATAAAAATAGGTGAGCCAGTATCAAACAATCCTATTATATATAAAACAACTAAAAATGGTGAAGCAAAAAACAAACCAAAAAGTGAAAACAAAAAATCGAGTAAGCGTATCATTTATTTATCTCCTCCAAAGAGAGCATAGATTCCTCCATTGTATAAGGTTGCCTCCAACCGAGTGTTTTATTTGTGTCAGTTGAATCCACAATAAGATCTCCTAATAATTGCTCTACAATATGAGATTTTCTAAAAACTATTCCCATTAAACGTATAAAAGTTACTGGTATGGGAAATTGGATTCTGGTCTTGCCCAAACCTTTTGCTATCGCATTTGTTAAATCTTTTATAGAAACTGACTTTCCATCAGTAGCTAGAAAGACCCTACCAGCTGCACTTCGATGTTTAGTACAGACAATCAACAAGTCGGCTAAATTTTGAACAGAAATGAAATCGCGTTTATTGGACACCAATCCAAAAGGCAGCACTGGAATTTTATCTACCAATTTGACTAAAACACCAATATTACCGCGAGCACCTCGGCCATATACTAATGTAGATCTAATAATCACAACTTCCATACCCGTTTTCTCAGAAAGTGCTATTAAACTTCGCTCTGTTTGTAATTTTATTGTTGATTGATAACTTAACTTATTATTCTCTGTTGATATCAAAGCTGTGCTGACAAAGATAAACCTCTTAACTAAATTTTTAGCTGCATTATCAGCTAAATTCATTGTCCCTTCATAATTAATAGTATCATATGAGTTATTTGAGGCACTATTCGTGTGTGCAACCCCTGCCAAATGTATTATGCATTCTACATCATGGAAATCACTAGACTTCCAAGGTGTGCTTGAGTCTATAGTATCAACTCTAACGCTATCCTCTGTTCCTGAATACTGAGTACAATTACGAACTACGATCTTAACTTTGCTTTTTGCGATGCGTAGAACTTCTCTACCTATAAACCCTGAAGCGCCAGTTAATAGAATACTCATAAAAAACCTAATATAGGTGCATTATAATTTAAAAATATTAAAACCATATTTACGTACACCTCTATACATTTTAAATACTAAATCATAAATAAAAGAGAAAAAACCATAACCCATTTTCTTATATGTTATATATCGACTTGTTATATTAAGTCTCTGTGTTGATGAGCGACTATTTTTTCTTGGTCTGTAAACCCCTGAATTAATATCGGAGAATAATACCTTTTCAAATTCTGTACTTTTAAGTAACAGATGCCAGAAAATATAGTCCTCTTGCACTTTATCATTTTCGTCAAAAGAAATAACCCCATCATATTTAAAGGTAGTTCCTAAGCAAGGCGTGAAATTTTCCTTTGCATGTGTCGATAAATAATTAACAGCTGTTAGAGTTGGTGGTTTATATAACGTAGTCACGTCTAAATACTCAATAGAATAGCTGAATATATGCAGAGAATAAGATTTGAGTAAAAGTTTGTTATCAATAAAATTAAAATATGAAGTGTTCAGTTTATCGTCGTAATCTAAAAAGCTAATATAATCATCTTCCTGACACGCTGACAAACCGATGTTACGTCCAACAGCAACCCCAAAATTAGGCCCTGCATTTGAGATAAAACAACATTCGAACGCTTCTTTTTGTAATATTTCATATAATTCGCAGCTAAACTCTTTTTCTTGACAAACCAGTATAAAATCACACTGAGTATGAAATTTAATGTGTGTATGCACGAATTCATGAAAGAGGTCTATGCCACCACCTTTAGAAATATGTATCGGGACTATTATTTTAACTTTTTTCATTTTGCATTATGGCCTTAGAATAAAAAGATATAGTAAAAATCACCACCCATAGAGCTGGCATATTAAAATCAAATTTCAAAAATAAAGTCAGTAATATTAAGATAATTAACTCTTTGTTTTTCATACAGGAATATAACCATAGGAAGAATCCTACAACACCAAAGAGTCCAAAAGATATCAAAATATTAACAATAAAGCCTGAGTCTTTAAAATGAGAACTATTCATAGTTAACTCATAAATACTAATGGGGTGTTCTATAAAAAATAACCCTAAGCCAAATAAGAATTCATAACTAGAAATTTTCGACAAAAGTTCAAATACTTGAAGCCTATAGCCAACCGCATTATAACCAAAGTCTAATGTCTCTAATTGATTCAATAAAAAGGGTACTATAATGGGTGTTATTATAATAATTAAATAAATAGAATATTTTTTAAACTGTTTTATTTTCGAAAAATACTGATATGACAATAAAACAATTGCGATAAAGAAAGCTGCAAAAGATAGTGTGCACATAGATAGAAACAGAAAACATTTGAATAATCTATTATTCGATTCAACTTTTGAAAGAAAAGCTAATGTAGTTAGTACAATTGAAAAATTAGAAGGCTCTTGGAAAAAAGCAGTAGGTCTAATTAAGGGATATAATAAGTGGAAGTTATTTTGATATCTTGCTTCATAACTGAATAGTGTTATGTACGAATGTAGGTCTATATAATTTTTGAAAATAATGTAAATAAATTGCTGTAAGACTATAATTACTGCAAAAAAAACACATAAATAGAACAGAGCTCGCTCTCTTATAAACGAACTAAAACCAAAATAAGCTCTTATTGCAAATACGCCAGATAAACAATATAGAAAGGAACCAATATAAGCGATCTCGTGAATACTTTCTTTAGGTACTCTATACCACCCTGTAATTAGGATTAAAGTTGTTATTATTAAAACTTTATACTCAGAACCTAAATACACCTTCAAATCAGAAGAAATATAGAGTAGAAACAAGTAAAAAACAAACAACAAGTATACATGAAGTCCTAAGTTTGAAAGCAACCACAGTAGTAACAGTAATGCACAAGCAACAGATGAGTTATTGTTTGCATTTATTTTTGTCATTTTAAAGATAATCTCTCTTGTTCAATTAGAGAATCACTGTTATCAATTGGATGTGAAAAAACAGGAACAAAAACCAACTTAGAAAAGTTACAAATCTTATTTATATGAGGCCAATCATCAGCTAAGTACATTTTTTGTTTTGCTAGCTCACTCATTTTAATCGCTGTACTTTTACTTACAACATAACAACAAGTACGATAAAAAAAACTAATAAATAAAGGAGAGTACTTCCCAAATTGATAATTTCTAATAGCACTTAACAAACGACCTCTTCTCATTCCCTCCTGACCTCCTAAAAAGTATAACTCATCCTCTTTTAAAGTAATATTTTTAAACTTCGACCAGTTACTCACATCAAGTGAAACATCATCCTCTAGAATAATAGCATATTGTATGTTTTTTTTGATAATATCTGTGTAAATTAACTGATGGCTTAAGCTACAGCCTAACTCATTAGGGCTTAGTACTCGTTTCCTGCGTGCAACAGCAAGGTTAAAATACTCACTAGATGGTAATTCTGCCCCAACAACAGCATCAATGAACTCAGGTGAGAGTCCAATTAAAGAGAGCTGAGTCTTTATTTTAGCTCTTCTTTCTGTATTTCCTGCCATTGAAACAACATATACTTTTGCATCTGATAGTTTATTCATTAAATAAAACCCTGTTATACTTTTCAATAAAAATTTCCGGACTAAATTTAGATTCAAATACATATGCTGCATTTTCACTAAATAAATCTAATTTACTAGGTTCTAAAGCTATTTCTTTAATATATTGAGAAAGCTTTACTGAGTCTGCTTTCTGAAATAGATACCCATTGACACCGTGCTCAACTAATTCGGGAATCCCTCCAACATCAGAAGCTATAACAGCAATTTTTTTAGACATTGCTTCTAAAACGACTAAAGGACAAGCTTCGGTAAGTGAAGGTAACAATAAGCAATCTATACTGGACAAGAAGACATTAGAATCAACGAACCCTATATACTCAACATTAACCCCATTTTTTGAATAAGATGAAAAATCAATTTCGCCCTCCAAGTTTCCAGCACCAGCAACTTTTAACTCTATATTTATACCTTTAGAGCACTCAAGATTACTAATGGCAGATAAAAGGACATGTATTCCTTTCTCCGCAGATAATCTTCCTAAGTATCCAAATATTACTGCTTGCTTGTCACTCCGCGGTAACTGTTTCATTAAGGATGAAGGTCTTTCAGCAGTATTATAGACCAGTATTATCTCAGCTAATGGCAAACTACGACATAAGTTTTTTTTAGAGTATTCACATACTGCAACAATTTTTTTGCTTCTATGATTTAATAAAAACCCATTTATTTTTGTTCTTAATATATCTTTAATACTACTATCAAATTTATTTCCCCACTCTTCCGCTGAATGAGAAATTAGTGTGTACTTATTAAAGATAAATATAAGAGATAAAAATCTACTTTCAGATAAACCATTTAAAACTAGATGTCTATTCTTGGGAAAAACTAAAAAAAGCACGTGTAAAAATAAACTTATTCTAGTTCTAAATAATTTAACTTTTACACTTTTGATATTTTTAAGTCTGTGAAATAGTTCTTCATTCAAACAATAAACATCAATAGGACCCTGTGTTAACTTTTTGGCCAAAGTTACTATGTGATTCTCACCACCACCAAATACAAGTGAAGGCGAAATAATTATGACTTTCATTTATAAAACCTTAGTTTATTATATAATGAGTGCTATCAGAAATAGTTAAACTTACCAAACACTATTACTATTATTTTCTATATATCATGAATTTATAAGCTACATAGAGTGCAACAATACCAACACCATATGAAATAATACCGCTGTAAAAAACACCAAGGACTCCTAAATCATCAATAAGCAGGATAACTAAAGCAGCATGTATACCTGAACATACTATTGAAATAAAAGAGAGCATCCCGGCGAAACCATTAGCGACTAAAAAATTAGAGCCAATTAAAAAAACAAGATTAAAAAGCGCACACATCAGAGCTATATCTAAAAACCCTATCGAATCATGATAACTTTGAGGTAAGATGTGTTCAATAACTACTGGTAAAAAGAAGTCTAATATGCATAAACTAATTAGTAAGAAAGATAGTGCATATAAAAATATTTTCCTATTAGCTTTCTTATTATTACTATCAACATTTTTAAATATAGTAGGCATAACAGAGTTGTTAACAGCTCCACCAATAACTGTCAAAATTAAAGAAAACTGAATAGTTACTGCATATGTACCAACAGAAAAAGCACCTAAAATATTAAGCAGTGCTAAACGATCAAATCCTGTTCTAAACCACCAACTTAGGCTTGTAGGAAGAGATTTTACACCGAAGTAAAAACAGCTCTTTAAGTTAACACATGCCCCCTTCAATAAATCGACTGAAAAACTTTTGTATATCTTATATAAACCAAATATACCTACTAAAAAAGTGGCGAAAAAGATTGCAATATACCTAGATTCCACCCCGAAACCAAATACAAGAAGAGCTATTGATAAAATCAAAGTTACAAATGAATTAATTGCAACTATTCTTGCTATGGGGAATGGTTTTTCTTCATTTTGATATTTACATATATAGAGTGAAATTATTGATTGGAAAAATGCAGTTGAGGGTATAATTAAATACCAAGGACTTAAAGAAAATAATTCTAATAAATAAAATATAATTAATATAGATTGGATTAATAAAAATGTAAAAAAACTTATGATGATAACAAGTAAAAACAATTCCCCTTTATATACTTTCCCTTTAAAATACTCATATCTGTAATATTGGTGTGATCCTAAAATTGTTAGTATTACGCACACCTCAATACTAGTTTGAAAGATTGCTACTTGTCCATATTCCTCAACAGTCAAAAATCGAGCAACAACTGGCATTAGCAAAAATGGAATCCCTTTTACAAGGACGTCACACATAATATATAATAAAGTATTGAGCGACATTTTTTTGTTTCTTGACATATATATCCAGTAATTTTAATCTGCCACTTTTTTCATTTAGATACTTCAAATAACACTAGTATCTGGTAAACCCAATATTATTTCTTTATCATTTTAATAAATGGATACTTTTCCTCATACTCCCTGTAACACTCTTGAAGAAATCCTGATGACTCTTTATTTTTTATTAAAGCTAGAATTGAGTAAGCTTGTATTTTAGGGTTTATTTTATTTGAGTAGACCAAAGTAGTTGTATCATAACCGACTATATTCCCCTGACTCATAGAATAAACAATATCTTCTGATGAGTATTCGACATTTAAGTGTTTAACTAAAATTTTTTCATCCTTCAAGAGACATAACAATTTCATCCTCTTCTCTTCTGACTCTCTCGGGTGAAATTTAATATATAAGCAACCTTTTAAATCAAGGTTAAAGTAAAAAGCTTTTATCGCGTTTACTTCATCAGCTAATGTGATTTCAGGAAAATCACATGAAACAGGCCTTGATAAGAAAAGATTCATTACTTCATCAGGTAAATCAACTTTCCTATATACTAAGTTGACCTTATTATAATTATTCTTTATTGGTAGAGATGAATACCAAGTATCTGGCTTAAATCCATAGCCATAATCTAGGCCTACAATTCTGAAATATATTTTACGCAAGAAACTGTTAAAATTTACAACGCTATACTGCTTGGTCAAACCGCCTCTGTAAAAACAAGGACCTTCTTCAAAAAAACAAATTTCAATATCGTTCTTTTTTGCTACTGTATAATATAAGTAAGAATCTAAATGCATCGGATATGTTAAAAAAAGCTTGTTTATACCTCTAGCCTTATATAGCTGTAATATTTTAAATTTGATACTATTTACACTTAATCTCTGTTTATATAGAGAAGTTAATCTAAAAGGCATAAGGTCTAACTTAAATGTATCAATCACTTGATGATGAGCATCGCTCAGGATGCTATTTTTAATTGCATCCTCTAGCGTCTTGTTACAACTAACAACTGAAAATACAGCATCTTCACTACCATATTGATGCATTATAGATAATGCAGAAGTTGACGATAATAAATTTCGAATTAAAAATAAATCGCTCATTACTTATAACCCAATGAATTCCAAAGTAACTCAGCCAGTATAAAATCTTCCGGCCAATCAATATCTACTGATTTCAGCTTATCTTGTTCTAGTAAATAAGGCTTGGTCGCTATTCTATCGTTGAATTGCCTATAGTTATCAGCTGATGACAAAAACACACCGCTATCAATCTCGTAAAGAGGTTTAATATTTTGGGTCATCGGCCACTTCAATTCATTCCGACTATAACTAATAGGTTCATCTTTATTCCAGATAAACCCTTGGATCTTGAGCACTGTCATTAACGAATCATAATCATGATTTAACTGCTCAAAATAAGCTCTAATAATGCTATTATAATCCTCTGTAGTTATAAATGGAGAGGTAACGTGAGTCCACAATATGTGGCCTTCTGGAACAAGGGTACCGGCATATTTAATTAGCTCATCAGTAGTAGTAGAGCTACTTCCCAAATCATTAGGCCTGTGGTCAATAATCACTCTTGAATCGTTAACTTTTTTTACAAATTCTAAAACTCGATCATCATTTGATGATACTAATATTGAATCTATACGAGAACATGCGAGCAGTTGGTCTAATTTTATTTTAAGCAAGCCTCCCTCAATTCCTGCAAATGGTTTAACATTTTTATCTGGAATACGCTGACTACCTTTTCTGCAAGGTAAAAAAGCAGTAATCATAATAACTCACTCCATCTATTTATAGCTAAAGCTCCACTTCTAGTCGCAATAAGTTCTAATTCCTCTCTTACATTTGAGTAAGGTAAATAACCAACAAAATCAATTTTATTTATTTTAGCCGCTTCAAAATCAGATATGGCATCTCCAAACATAATTGCATTATTACTATTTGTAAGTTCTAGTATATTAGTAACCAATTCATTTTTTTTAATTGGAGAGCCATAAATACCATTAAAGTGAACATCTAGTCCTCTTAATTTAAATACCTCTTGTAGCTCTTTCTGCTCAGAACCACTAGCAATAAATTTATTACCCTTAATTGTTTCAATAAACTCAATAACATTTGGAGTCAACTCCGCCTTTAAATAAAGTGCCCTGCAAAGTGAAGAATATGCTTCAAGTATTGATTTCTTTGTTTGCTCAACCATACTTTTATCTAATCGTAAAAACTTATCAATAAAAACATCAACATGATGAAAGCGTGAACGACCAAAATTCACCCGAAAATAATCAACGCATTCTTTAACTTTTACTTGGTCTAAAATAACCGTGGAAAGAGCGTTTTGCATGGCATCAATTTTTAACTGATTAGAGTCTAAAATCACGCCATCACAATCAAAAATATATACATCATAATCAGTTATTGGGTGCATAAACAGACCCTTCAATTAATGAGTATGTAGTTGGTGTCAGTGATATAACGTCTGTTGCCGATTCATTTCTGTTATATAAATCTAAAATTTCAATCATTTCTTGTTGACGTGAATCATTTTTATCGTAGCCATCAAAACCAACAGTTTTAACAGTAAGTGGACAAGACTCCAACATAATAGCGAGTACATATGCAGTGGTGATATCAGAAGGAACAATGCTATGAGTTTTATTGGCTATTAGCGTAGATTCTTTAATGGTCAAACCATAATCAATTAAACTAAGTTTGTTAATGAGCTCTAGCTCGTCTTTTGAAAATCGATGTACTGGTAAGATAATAGGTTTATTTAAAATTTGATAGCGCTTAGCATCAGCTAAAAATTTTGAATTATGCGATATGACATAATAGTCGATCATATCTGCTGGAATTACTTCGCTGATATTTATTGAGATAACTACTGGCTTAAATTGATTTATATAAAGCTTAATAGCATCTAAATATTTAACCGTACTCGGTGCATTAGCTAATATAAGTACATGCTTATCATTGAACAAGTCACATACCATCTCAGAACCAGAAACATCTTTACTATCTATATTAAAACTAAGAGCTGTATTTAATACTGCTCCATTATAAGATGTAGTACTTTCTAACTTACTTAGATAATCAATTGCACCAACAATTTCATCTGTGCCGTAATGTGCATTTGATAGTAAGTTCTGAATATAGGTAGGATGTACATCATTTTGAGCCCCTAAGAAGTACAGTAAATTACTACCCCAACCATATTTTTTTTGCATTGGCTCGAAATGACGAATTACTAATTCATAGATAGGTTTTGAGTTATAAGTAGACCCCTCTTTATCAAGTACTGCCAATAAGTTTTCAGTTTGTGTATTACCAGCACCACGACCCATACCAGTAATTGTTGTATCAAGCCATGTAACACCTAATGCTTTAGCAGTAAGAGTATTATCAAGACCTTTACCCATATTATTATGCGTATGTATTCCCAGTGCGCCATCCCACTGAGTACGTAATGCATTAACTATACGCGTTACTTCGTCGCTATCCATATTACCTAACGAGTCAGCAAAGTATAACGAATCTAACTCCTCCCACTCTTTTGCTTGGCGTGCTTTATCTGCAATTACGTCATCAGCTTTGCCACCTGCTTGCATTAAGTTATAACCGACAACATAACCTAACTTTTTAAGCTGTTTAACTATTGGACCTGATTTTTCTACTTCGTGAAAATGGGCAGCAATACGTACAAGTCCAATTTTACTATCAATAGCAGGTACGAATAGTTTAGTTATCGCATCCTCAATACTAAAGCCAGATTCTAAAATAGTTTTAGCGTCGACCATAACACCATAGATAGGACCATGCGGCAGTTCTAGCGAATTAATATGCGCTTCAGTTGTATAGGCATACGCCCCAAGAAAACCCTGCTTTGGAAAGTTACGCAAACCAAGTTCTACGTAGTCAATTTTTGCGCCGCTAACTGCATTTAAATATGCTTCTACAACTTCAGCATCAAAATCCCAATTATTGTAATAGCCACCATCTCTTAATGTGCAATCGAGAATTTTCATGAGTTTTAATTCCTTTGATTTAATTCATAATTATAATTACTTATTGTAACTTACCTTGATCAAACTACTCAAAATATTATCAATATTATCAATATTATCAATATTAATAGTGATTTTAAACCAACCAGAAATTAGAGAAAATTAAGTTCAAGGAAATGAATTTATTTTATATAGTTGAATAAGGCTGATAAGAGCCAATATAAATTACATCTTCGCATCATAGTGTCTCAGCAATTAAACTACCCACTGAGACACTTTTTTCGACATTGAGACAGTCAATTTCAACTATCTCATTGTAATTGCTTGTTTTTGTGGTTGTTCTAAAAAGTGCCCAATAGGCCCTATCTTTTTTATATAATTTTTATTTACATTTATAAAAATTAAAGGCTATTTATCGCTTTTATATTCATAGTTGTAGTAACCATAATACCCATATGCATTACTGGCTTTTTTAACTACACCATTAAAAACAACACCTTTTACGTCTATTCCATTTTGCTCAAAGCGATTACGGGTTAGTTCTATTTCACGTATATGGTTTTGGCCAAAACGTGTCACAAGTAATGTAGTACCTGTTTGTGCACTAACTATTACGGGGTCGGTTACAGCTAAAATTGGGGGTGTATCTATAATTATAATGTCGTAAGCGGCGTTTACTTCTTCAACTAATTTGCTAAAGTTACTGTTCATTAGTAGCTCTGAAGGGTTTGGCGGTATTTGTCCACGTGTAATAACGCTTAGACCATCAACTTTAGTTGTTTTTGTAACTTGCTCTAAGTTTAAACGACCAGATAGGTAGTCACTTAAGCCATCATCCCACTTTAAATTAAACTGAGTTTGTAAATAGCCTTTACGCATATCGGCATCTATAATTAGTACTTTTTTACCGCTTTGTGCAAGTACACTTGCTAAGTTAACCGACACAAACGATTTACCCACACTTGGGCTTGGGCCCGATATTGCAATAATGTTATTTTTTGCTTCCATCATCGCAAAGTGTAAGCTGGTACGTAAGCTACGCAGTGCCTCTATTGCTAAGTCGGCTGGGTTATCGAGCGCGAGTATACTTTTAGGTTTATTTGTTTTGCTTTTACGAGCTCGTTCGGCAAAGCCACTTAGTTTATCTTGGTAATCTGAGTGCGGGATACTTGCATAAACAGGTAGGCCTAACGCTTCAATTTCGGCTGGATCTTCCACCCCTTTGTGCATAGCTTTTTGTACTAGCACTATAGCTACAGCTAACATTCCACCTAACATAGTTGCCATTACTACAATTAATGCTTTTTTAGGTTTTACTGGCTTACTCGTATTTACCTCAGCGAAGTCAATAATACGCACGTTACCTACCGTACCTGCGCGAACTATATCAAGCTCTTGTGTTTTACTTAGTAGTAGTGTGTAAATTTGGTTACTTACTTCTACGTCACGCTTTAAGCGCAGTAGCTCTTGCTGGGTTTCGGGTAGGTTACCTACCTCACCAACAAGCTCTTGTTTTTGGCTTTCAACCGCTTCTATTTGTTCTAAAATACCTTGGTATGTTGGGTGGTCTTTTTTAAACTTACGGCCAAGTTCTAGGCGTTTTAAATTTAGCTCTTGTAGTTTGGTTTCGAGCTTTACTACTTGTTCAAGCACACCTTGGGTTTCGAGCGTTATGTTTATAGACTGGCGTTTTATTTGGTAGTTATTAAAACGCTCCTCTGCGTATTCTAGTTGTTTTTTAATTTCAGGTAATTGTACTTCTAAAAATTCGAGTGATTTTTGTGCTTCTGCACTATTACGCTCAACATTACGGCGTACATAAATAGCGGCTACTTTGTCGAGCACTTTTTCAGCGTAGTTTGGGTTAGTGCTTTGTAAGCTAAGGTTTATAATACCTGAATCTTTACCCTTTTCACTTGCGCTAATAGCAGTTTGCAAATCTAAAATAGTATTAAGGCGGTCTCTTCGGGTAATTGTAAACTCTGTGCCAGGCCGCGCGTTTAAAGTACGAATAGTTAAACTAAACTTACCGTTTGTAAGTTCTTCCCCTACTTTACCGACTAACACTTTCTCGCCGTCTGCATTTAAAAGTGCAAGGCTATTGTTAACTTGCGCTACAAGAGTAAATGTTTGATTAATTGCTGAACGCGGTACGTCAAATCTAAATACGTTTATGCTTTCGCCACCCCATGCGTAGCTGCTAGCACCAAAGCTTGGCTCTGCTAGCTCACCGCTTTGTGTTGGGGTAAATTTACGAAATGCTCGGCTACCAATAAATGGGTATAATTTAGGCTCGGCTATTACATCAAGGTTTAGCGTGTCAACTGCTTCACCAATTATACTGCGCGATTTAAGTAACTCTATTTCGGTCACTGCGGCCGATGTGCTTTCAAACATGCCGGCCATGTCGTCAAAACCAGGTACCGATGCGCTGCCGTCTTCAACCTGTATCATTGCGGTTGCTTGGTAAACAGGTGTGCTTAGTACAGCATATACAACACCTATAAACATAAATAATGCAGTAATTGCGACTATAAAGTATTTACGATCGAGCAATGCGCCTAATAGCGCCATTAAATCGATTTCTTGTGTTGGTTGTGCTGTATTTTTGTTGTTACTAGCGCTATTAGAGCTGTTATTCGGCTGGGCATTCATTAAATTAGCCATTCCTTATAAATACTTTTGCCAAGCGCTACAGGCGCTGTCGATTAATGCGTAAACGTGTTCAAAAGCCTCTTGGCTTTGGCGGTAGGGATCGGGTATTTCTGCGTTGTTAATCCACTTACCTAATAAAAAAGTTTTGCCGCGTGCCTCTGGGTAGCGAGCGTGTACGTCATTTAAATGGCGTTGTTCCATTACGAGTATTACGCTGTTTTGTGCTACTAAGCTAGATGTAAGCTGCTGCCCTTGGTGGGCATCCATATTTACACCGTGTAACTGTGCAATTTGTTTTGCTGTCGCGTCAGCTGGTTTACCTTCTAGTGCGGTTAACCCAGCAGACGATACTTTAATATTTTTACCTTCAAGCTTTTGCTTTAAAACATACTCACCGGTTGGGCTTCGGCAAATATTACCGGCACAAACCACTAATACAGCATCAAACATTTTGTAACCCTTAATTAGTGCTTATATCGTCAAGGCTATCAACAGTAGCAATAGAAGGCAGTAATAAGCTTATTACACGGTTCCAACGCGCTAGTGGTGCAGATGTTACATAAACTATGTCGTGTGGTTGCAGTTCAAACTGCTCAGCTAACACGAGTGCTGCAATACTTTTTGCATGTAGTTGGTATACATCGGCTAAAATACCTGTTTGTTCGTAATTACGTTTACGAAGTACAAATACGCCGTTGGCGTCTGCAGTTGCTTCATTTAAGCCACCGGTATCGCTTAATGCTTCAGCTAAATTTAAACCATAACGCGTTAATGTAACTGAGCCTGCTTTTTTTACATCGCCCAGTACAAATACTTTTTGTTGATCGTTACGATTTACATGCACTATATCGCCATTTTGTAATAAACGATTTTGCGAAATATCACCGTGTGCATAAAAGTCTTCTAGCTGTATTACTTCAGTTTTATTACCGCGAGTAAATGTAACTGTACGCCAGTCTGCGGCAGCCGTTAGGCCACCTGCTTGATTAAGTGCATCAATAAGTGTTAACGGGATCTCGGTTACAGGGTAAACACCAGGTTGGTTTACTTCACCTGTAACGTAAGCTTTTTGGCTTTTAAAACCAACTACTTTTATGTCTACCTGTGGGTCTTCGATTACTCGTGCAAGGCGCTTAACTAGCTCTTCGCGTACTTGCCCTACCGTTTTGCCTGCAGCAGCAATATTTGGAGCGTATGCATAAGTGATTGTGCCATTTTTTTGAACACGGAAACCATCAAATTCTGCCGTACGTTGTACAGCCGCAGGAATAGTTAGCTCTGGGTGGTCCCATACGCCTATTGTGAGTACGTCACCTACGCCTAGTTTATATTCGTAACCATTAACGTCTAACTCTTTAGAATTTAATAATGGTTTAGCCGCTTTACGCGTTAATTTTTGTTGGCTTATTAGTGATGAGTCAATAATTTGTATGTTTACTTTTTCGAGATCGTTGTCAAGATTTTGTGTTTGCTCGCCAGAGTCAATCCCCTCAAAATGGCTACCTGGTATAATAGTACACCCAGTTATAGATAAAAATGCGAGTGAAGTAACGAGTGATTTATAGCTCAACGCCATTGTAGAATCCCAAAATTATTTTTAAATATTGCACTTACTCACCTACCTTGGTGAGCACTTGTATTTTAACAGGTTAATTAAAACATGTGCACTATTGTGAAGCAATAGGCTTTGCTTTGAAAAAGCTTTGTTACTGAGCTTTAATTAACACTTAAATTATATCAGTATTTTCATTAAGATATTTATAAAAAATGTAATTAAAATATTTTACATAAAAAATTAATGCGAGTAAGTGAGTAAACACTCAAAAGCAGAAATTACGAGCTTTGCTCGTCACGCCGGCAAGCTGCGCGTTTACAAGTGCTTTAGGCACGCTACCGCCCCTAGGTTGCAGTTCCTACGTACTGGTTTTATGCTTTAATGCTCTTTTAGGTAAGGTGTAACCTTACGTATATCAAATTTGATTGTGCTAATGTTGTGCTAACTGTTATTTAGCAGTTTAACTTTTTATTTTTATTTTTATTTCTTTGTTGTCTACGCTCATTTCTATTTGTGTATTAAGTAAGTTAACTAACAAAATACTGCGCATGTCACCATCGGGTTCTTTATATATGGCGTCTATACTGTTAAATGAGTTGTTATTTATATTTACTACATCACCTGCTTTTGGCATGTTTGATTCGCTGGTATGAGAACAATTGGTCTTTAAAATATTTATTAATTTTACCGAAGCTACCTGATATATTGCACCATAAGACACAAACCCACTGATTCCGCGTGTATTTTTCACAACAGAAAAATTATCATTTTGTGAATCTAGGCAAACAAATAAGTAGTTTGGAAATAAAGCAGCGCTTTTGACGACCCTACGACCTCTAACCAATGTTTCGGTGGTTAATTTTGGGTAAAAAGCTTCAATTCCTTGATTAAATAAGTTTGTTTTAGCTCGTTCTTCTTGCCGAGGCTTGCAAAATACTAAATACCATTTTTTCATGCTAATCCTTCAGCGAATCTTTTAAACACAATTTAAACACAAATAACACAACACTGAGTCAAATGTGTGGCGTATTATACGGACTCACTAGCTGCCGTGTAAAGAGCATTTAGTACACAAATGGTGTTTTGTATTGCCCTAAAACACTTGACAAAAATTGAATGATAGAAAGTTCGTAAGCATTTTGTGAACTACCCATCGACGCCACTACGTGTCGATCAATGGGCTTCTACAGTCTAGCTTTTGAATGCTAGGCTGCTTCTTTTTTCTCAGATCCAACAGCAAACTT
>NZ_JADYXE010000197.1:0-513 GCF_015864465.1 Pseudoalteromonas sp. SWN29 | reverse complement strand
GTCTGACTTGTCTGTCTTATGGACAAGCCCTAATGAACTTGCGTACTGTTTTGCTTTACCAGGATTTACATGTAATAAAATAAATCCTTGCTCGTATAGGAAATACATCAGCGGCTCGCTATAAACACCTGTGGGCTCTGTTGTAATAACAATGTCTTGTGCTTTTAAATTTGTATTCTTTATCAACCAGGCAACTAACTCTTGATAGCCCTGCGGGTTATTTTTAAAAATCTTCGTTTTCTTTTTACTTTTGACTACATCGCGTAGCCAGGAAATATCTAACTTTTCTTTACCCACATCAATGCCAATAAAAGCTTTCATCTCTATCTACTCCCCTTGTACATGCAGCGTCACCCTTAGTTGGGGCGCTAGGATACCATTCAGTTTAATTGAGGTTAGGAAGTCAGGGCTCAATCTACGTCACAGCATTTTCACACTCTGGTTGGGTACGAGCTCACTGTCTTCCCGATGTGACAAGTGCTAGCTAAACACTCATCAAGAAGAGATACAAGG
>NZ_JADYXE010000196.1:0-516 GCF_015864465.1 Pseudoalteromonas sp. SWN29 | reverse complement strand
ACGTAGTGCTATCACATCTTTTATAGTTACGTGACATTAGAGCACCTCCTTGATACGTGCAATGACCAGACGGACTTTAGGGAAACGCGTGACGAGAACCGGGATGAAAGGCCGGGAGCC
Organism: Pseudoalteromonas sp. SWN29; assembly: GCF_015864465.1. NCBI lineage: Bacteria > Pseudomonadati > Pseudomonadota > Gammaproteobacteria > Alteromonadales > Pseudoalteromonadaceae > Pseudoalteromonas > Pseudoalteromonas sp. SWN29. Next base: position 396 of record NZ_JADYXE010000196.1, on the reverse strand, counting down.
AGTGGTCGCTTCTTTATATAAGCCAGTCGTAATCACAGCGTGAACACGGGGTGCTAACTCAATGGTCGAACCAAGCACTTTAGGGATGACTGCGTGTTTCTCAGAGGCCAGAACCGTCGAGCGGTCAGCACCACGAGCCGAAAAGATACCATTAGATTTATTGAAGTGAAGTCTTAACATTTGTGTGTCCTCCATATGTGAGTCGTATTAGCAATCAGGCCAGCAGTTGTCGTCAATAATGATTAACGCGGTAGTGGCAACAATGATAGCAACAATTATAAATAGCATGAGGTCGTTCCTCCATAGTGAGTCTAATAGAAACGCGAAAAGGCCAGCCCCTGTTAAGGACTGACTGTTTGTTGGTTTACATCTTGACCGTTGGGTCTGACTCGACAC
>NZ_JADYXE010000195.1:0-520 GCF_015864465.1 Pseudoalteromonas sp. SWN29 | reverse complement strand
CTCCACCACTAATATAAACGATGTAAGTAAGCTTTGAGTGCTAATAGTATTAAATAGAAACAAGTGATTCGCCTATATTGGCAAGATTACTTCTTTCTGTTTTATACAGAACCTGTAATTCGACGAGAATACAGGAACTATTTAAAAACATAGATATGAGTCTGGGTTAGGAGGAGCGTGTTCACGCGCACCTCTTAACCTTAATAACTCACCTCTTAACGACATCAGTTGTTATCCCAGGGGTGAGTTATTAAAAAAGTAATAAGAGAACTGAATCAAGCGTATAAACATAGGTGATATCGTTATCATAATTAGATTGTATGACACTTAGAAGTCGAGAGACTACTTGGGGTTGTATGGTCAAGTAATGAAGCGCACATGGTGGATGCCTTGGCAGTCAGAGGCGATGAAAGACGTGACAGCCTGCGATAAGCTTCGGGGAGGCGGCAATATCCTGTGATCCGGAGATTTCTGAATGGGGAAACCCACTTACCATAAGGTAGGTATCTCGTACTTGTAC
>NZ_JADYXE010000194.1:0-521 GCF_015864465.1 Pseudoalteromonas sp. SWN29 | reverse complement strand
CAGGGTACGCACCTTGGGTCTGGCGCTGGGTGTTAGCTGAGGCGACTCGTAGAGGTTGCCAGTGGGTCTCCCGTTGTGTACATGAACACGATGGGTCAATTCGAAACGTATTCAAGAGGATATAATCATGGGTAAGAAGATTAAAAAGGCAGTGAAGAAGACTGTTCGTAAAATTACTAAGCCAGTAGAGAAGGTTGCCAAAGGCGCTGTTGGTGCTGTAGGTGGTGTACTCGGTCAAGGTGGTCAACCTGAACAGGCCGCTCCTGTGGCTGCTCCACCTCCGGCACAGATTATCGAAGCACCTACAAAGGGTGATGTAGAGACCGAAGATGATGCACAGACTGAATCTGGTAAGAAGAAAGCCCGTGCTGGTGGCAAGAAATCTCTGAGTGTCGCTCGCAGTTCTGGCGGTGGTCTGAATATCTAATTAAGGAGGCACTATGGCAAGCTCACAGAAACGTGAAGGCTTCGCGGAGAATGGTGCCAAGGCGGTTTATGACGCATTGAAGAACGACCGGAAC
>NZ_JADYXE010000193.1:0-523 GCF_015864465.1 Pseudoalteromonas sp. SWN29 | reverse complement strand
GGAAGCTTCTTCGCACGGTACTCCAACTGGGCAATCTTCGTGTCAAAGGCCTGCAGGTCGAGGAGCAGCGCTTGGTCAGCGGGGCTAGCGGTCAATGCCATAGTCATGTTTCTCTCTGTATACCGGTGTGCTTACTGCACAACCGCAAAATCCCAAGGGTCGGTGCGCATTTCGCTCACCGTAATCGTTACGTCTGGTAGCAATGCCCGCAACTCTTCGGCTGCAGCGTCGAGCCACAACCATTCACTCGCCCAATGCGAGACATCGATCAACGCTGGGCCATTCAGGAGCCGAGCATTCTCACGAGCTTCAGACGCCGGATGATGCCGCAGGTCACTCGTGATGTAGACATCCGACGCCAACACGGCAGGCTCGTTCAAGTATGCGTCACCCGCTCCCCCACACAACGCCACCGACTGCACGACCCGGTCATACTCTCCAGCGACGCGGATGCCAGTGGTTGATACCGCGCTCCTCAAGCACCGTCAGCTGAAGCTTGTCCCGGTGTTGCTGGAGTTCAGTG
>NZ_JADYXE010000192.1:0-524 GCF_015864465.1 Pseudoalteromonas sp. SWN29 | reverse complement strand
GGCGGTTGATGGCGGGAACTACCAGGAAGTTTTATCAGACGTAATCGACGGTAAGACAATTAGCGGATATGACAAAACAAAACGAATCGACCTCCCAACGTTCAATAGTCAGGTTCTATTGCGTGTGCGACGCGTTACGGCTGATTCAACTGATGCGCGTGTAGTTGACACGATAAACATTCAGTCTTATGCCGAAGTGGTTGATGCTAAATTCCGTTACCCACTGACTGGTCTTGTTTACGTCGAGTTTAACAGCTAGCTATTCCCGCAGATCCCGAGCATTAGCACGAAAAAGAAATGGAAGCTCATTAACGTGCCGAGCAACTACAATCCTGAGCTTCGGGAGTATAACGGCACGTGGGATGGTAGCTTTAAAAAAGCATGGTCAAATAATCCGGCGTGGGTGCTTTATGATTTGATCACCAATCAGCGCTACGGACTCGACCAACGTGAATTGGGGATTGCAGTTGATAAGTGGTCACTATATGACGCTGGTCAATACTGCGACCAGAAAGTGCCAGACG
>NZ_JADYXE010000191.1:0-527 GCF_015864465.1 Pseudoalteromonas sp. SWN29 | reverse complement strand
AGTTGCTGGCCACGGCCAGCAGCAGAGCGAGTAGCTCTTCGGGCTTCCACGATGAATCGACGACCCCTCGTTGCTGGGCGTCGGCAATCACTTCGAGCTTGTGCTTGTAGCCCTCGACGCGCCCTTCAGAGAATGATCCGAGCGTTTCGGCGTCGTGCAGCCAGGCCCACATGGTGACACGTTGCGCGCTCTGGTCGTTGACGAAGTAGTTGTGCAGTCGCACGGTGTATTCCACGAGATCAGCATCGATCGGCACGGCATGAGCGAGGCGGTCGAGCCCGGTCTGCATGACGTGGTCGAAGAGGGCGTCTTTGTCGCCAAACCAGGCGTAAATACGTTCCTTGCTCGCCTTCGCTGTTTCTGCGATGCGATTGATACGGGCGCCAGCGACGCCGTACTCCGCAAATTCGGCTGCTGCAGCCTCAATTACGCGCTGTTTTGTTTCGCGGCCGCGGAGTTGATCACGCGGCATTTCTGTCGAAACCACCAAACACCCCCTAATCGAACCGGTTGGTTTGACTTAGCCT
>NZ_JADYXE010000190.1:0-528 GCF_015864465.1 Pseudoalteromonas sp. SWN29 | reverse complement strand
ATTACGTCATCACCCTCTAAGCGAGGCTCAAGGATAGACGTCCAGTCCTCACAGGCTTGAACACGCTCGACGAACGCGCGGTAGCCTACAGGCTTACGGGATGCCTTACGGTTCTCCTTGTAGGTAGGGTCTACCAGTTCCTTACGCCAGTTCACAGAGTCAGTGAAGGCCAATACGATAGGCGCATCACGCCAAGCCTTCTTGCGACCGGCATAGGACTTGATGGAGTCTACCAGAATGTTCCACGCTTTCCCGTGGTCACACTCTAAGGTCCACACATCGTCACCCCAATCGGTCTCGACTTCACTTGCTGCCATCGCTTGGAATACCAGCCAGTCACCATCCATTACGAGAACACCCTTATCGGATTTACCTTGGCGAATCTCATAGAACTCATTCAGTGTAATTGCACTCATTACTTCACCTCCTTCCATAAGATTACAGTGGCTTCATAAGGTTCTACTTCACTACATCCATCAAAGGAAGTCTCATAGCCTTTCCAGTAGTCGCCATGTCGAGTGAAGAAGC